>NZ_LKCP01000008.1:0-96721 GCF_001518755.1 Bacillus sp. AM 13(2015)
ATGGGCGGGGCCATCATTGGCTCCATCTTAAGCGGTCTCTTAGGGGATAAATTTGGCCGCAGAAAACTCATTTTGGTCTCATCCGTTATCTTTTTTATCGGGGCTATCGGATCAGCTGTCGCACCAGAAGAGATTTCACTCACCATCGCTCGTATCTTTTTAGGGACAGCAGTAGGAACAGCCTCATCATTGGTTCCGGCTTACATGTCTGAAATCGCTCCTGCTAAAATCCGCGGGAAATTATCTGGACTCAATCAGCTCATGATTGTAACTGGACTATTGCTCAGCTATATTGTCGCGTTTGTGTTTGAACCCATCCCAGACAGCTGGCGCTGGATGCTGGGAAGTGCTGCTTTATTTGCGATCGTGCTTTATATTGGCATGCTGAAGCTTCCTGAATCTCCGAGATATTTGATTAAACACGGAATGGCTCATAAAGCACGAGAGGTATTAGGATCACTGCGTTCTTCCCGTGAAGAAATCGATTCAGAAATGCAGGAAATCTTAGAAGTCGCCAAAGAAGAACGCTCGGGTATTCGTGAATTGTTTCAAAAGAAATTCAGAATGGCTCTTTTCATTGGGGTTGGAATGGCGACCCTTCAACAAATTCAAGGCGCGAACTCCATTGTCTATTATGCAACGAGTATCGCTCGGAATGTAGGCCTTGCGCCGCAGGTCGCCGCAGGTTTTACAGTCATTGTCGGTGTCATTTTTGTCGTCACGACCGTGATCTTTTTACAATTTGTTGACCGCTTCGATCGCCGAACGATTCTCACCGTAGGGGGATCGGGAATGGCTCTTTCTTTCTTTGCTCCCGCCGCATTAGGTGCACTTGGCGTCAGTGAAGGAATTTTAAACTGGGTGACATTGATTTCACTTTGCTGCTTTATTTTGTGCTATGCCTTCTCGTGGGCACCGATCACTTGGATCATCATTGGCGAAATCTTCCCGCTATCTGTCAGAGGCATCGGAGCAGGTATCTCTTCTGCCTTTAACTGGACCGGATCGTTAGCAGTTGGACTCGTTTTCCCTATCTTGGCAGATCAATTCAGCTTTGGGGTCATTTTCTCCTCATTTGGCGTCATCTGCTTAATCGGACTATTATTCACCCGATTTGTGCTAGTCGAGACAAAGGGAAGAAGCTTAGAGCAAATCGAAACCGATATGGCTGCACGTGTATAAATTTAAGAAAACCATCTACCCACACGGGATAGATGGTTTTTTTACTCAAGCGTCTGTTTAAGCTCATCTGGCAGTAAATCAATTAATTGATCGTAGGAAGACAAATCCAGCACTTCAAGCAGCGCGTAATATTTCGCGTAAATTTCACTCAGCTGATCAGGATGATTGGTTTGATATTGATTCAGATGTAATTGAGTTAGTTCTAGTGCAATGTCTAGCTTGTTTCGTTCGAATGGCTGTGTCGTGTTAATCATATCGTGCACCTCTTATTTGATGATGTGTAGAGAAAATACAGTGAATAAAAAGAGCTTATGTGTTGTTTTCATGGATGTCCTATCTTCTCAATATATCATTTGTATAATATGTTAAAATTGTCCTTTTGTAAATAAAAAGAAAACTAGATAGAAAGTGGATTTCTTTAAAAATAGACATGCATCTAATCACGAAAGGTAACTCTAACATACGATAGAGTGTAAGTGAAAGACAACTTGAAGGGGTGTTAAGATGAGCCGAAATCGATTAGATGATTTCTTCTTTGGACCTCGCCGAGAAGAAACGGTTGTTTTCCCCACACGTCAAATTGTCAACACAAGAACGAATGAACAAACGATCAGAAAAATTCATCCAACGCATATTACAAACGTCAATAAAAACATCAAAAGAATAGAAAACTACTATCCGGTCACTGAATCGACTCACAACGAGTATATTGTAGAAGAATACGATTGCGGCAGTGATATAAAAAACCCTTGCTGCCGTCCGGTGAAGCGCTGTAAGTGGTAGTGAAGGGGCATCCTTTTATGGGATGCCTTTTTATATTCAGGAATAAAATTTTGATCCAAAGTTCTTTTCAAGATAAAATTGGAAGTATCCATCATTCTTTTGGAGGTGATTTTCTGAATATTCGATTGTTAACAACAGATGATGCTGAAGAATATACAGCACTCAGACTAGAAGCACTGCAATTAAATCCAGAGGGTTTTGCGATGAGCTATGAGGAAGAGCAATTCAATACAAAGGACAAATATAAAGCGCGTTTTGCTTCGGCGCAATCTATGTGGACATTTGGCGCTTTTCATCAAGGGCAGCTTGTGGGGGCAGTCACGCTCATCCAAGAAACCTTGCAGAAGTTAAAGCACCGAGCGAATCTGACTGCGATGTATGTAACAGCTGATGCCCGCGGAATGGGAGCAGGCAAGATCTTGATGACGAAAGCTCTTTCCTTCGCGCAAGAACAGCAGGACATCGAGCAAGTGTATTTATCAGTGGTGACAACTAATCATTCAGCAAAGCGCCTCTATCGCTCCGTTGGATTTGAGTCGTACGCTGTCGAAGAAAAATTTTTAAAATGGGCTGATACATATGCAGATGAGGAAAAAATGGTTTTATTTTTATCATAGACTGGAGGAGATAGAAGTGAATCAACAGGCCATGCGCATTACGTTAGCAGCAGGACCCAATAGTGAGTTGGAATCTTTTGCACTGCGTGCAGCACTTGAAAACTTCGGCGCGAAAGTCGATATGCATTGGATCGGAAGACCAAATGACCTGATTCATGTGTTATCTGGTAGAAATAGAGGAGAAATAGATTACCTTCTTTTATCGTTTCATGGTGAAGAAGGAGCATTTATCATGCCTGAATTAGGGGAAGATGTATACGAAGATGAAGAGCCTAGGGATACTGCTTTTGGAGCGGATGAAATCAAGCGGTATGCTTCCTTAGAAGGAGTTCATGTTATCTCTACAGGCTGCACACTAGGAGAGAAAAATCTAGCAGATGCTTTTTTAGAGGCAGGAGCTACATCTTATTCGGCGCCGGACGATTACATAGATGGGAATGCAGCTTTTATCTTTGTGCTGACCATGATGTACGAGCTCATGAACAATACAAAGACAGTCAGAGCGGCATTTGATCGAGCGCGTTCCATTGATGAAGAAACGAAATTATTTCAACTATATATGCAAAAATAATCAAAGGACTGAGAAATCAGTCCTTTTTTATTCCTCTCTAAAAATGTGTCGAAAATGTGACGATTTTGTGATTTGCAAACTAAAAAGGAGGCATGCAAAGTCTATCCTACAAACACACGTCATTCAGGCATGACGGCATCACGAGAGGAGAATCATTGTGTCAATTAAATGGAAAGTCAGTCTCGTCCTATGCGGACTTGCGATGATCATCGGAATCGCCGCGTTTTATCATAATCAGCAGGCAAGCGGGACAGAGAAGAAGAAGGTAGCACCAGATGCGAGCTATAAAGAAGTTGAAATTGTGACCCTCGTGAATGACGGGAGATACTTGAGATATGCTGTGAACTATCCTGTGTTTCATCAAAAAAAGCTAGATCAAGAGATGAAAAGATTTGCAGAAACAGCGCTCGATAAATTCAAAACATCATTTAGTGAAGCAAGTGATGTCGATGAAGATCATCGATACGAATTAAACATAGATTACGAGATTACTCATTATGCCAAACAAACTGCTGCGATCAAATTCAATACATATGAATTAAAAAGCGGAGTAAAAGGCGCACATGAAACGAAGATATTCAATTTTGATTTCAAGAAACAGCAATTTTTATCGATAGATGATCTATTTTTATCAAAGAAAGAAAGTCTGAAAAAACTTTCTCAAATGACATTTGAGGAGTTAAAAAAAGATCGCTCTCTTGCTGAAAACAAGCATTTGCTTAAACAAGGAACATCTCCTGAGGCAGAGCATTATCAGTATTTTGCCATCAAAGATCGTTTTATTGAATTCTACTTCCCAGCGGGGCAAATTGCACCAGACAAGAAAGGCCCTCAAGTGCTGGCGATTAAGAAAACACTGCTTAAAGGAATGTTAAAGCCAGAATACATCAATAAAGAAAAGAACAAAAACGAGAAAAAAGAACCGATCGCAAAAAGAAAGATTATAAAACTGCCTAAACAGCGAATATTTAACCCACATCAAAAAGCCATTGCCCTTACATTTGATGATGGACCAAATCCATCAACGACTTCAAAGATCTTAACTGCTTTAAAAGAAAACAAAGGACACGCGACATTTTTTGTATTAGGAAGCAGGGTACAATATTATCCTGATATGCTAGGTGAAATCAGAAAAGGTGGAAATGAAATCGGAAATCATTCCTATAATCACCCTTTACTCACAAGACTGCCATTAAAACAAGCCATCAAACAAGTAGAAGAAACGCAGCAAATTATTGAAAAAGCTAGCGGATTCACACCGACTCACTTTAGACCGCCATATGGTGGAACAAACGGGCAGATCAACGAAGCTGTCAACATGAAAGTTACGCTTTGGGACGTTGATCCTGAAGACTGGAAATATCGCAACAGCCAATACGTCGCAAACTACATTCTTTCACATGCGTCTAGCGGAGAAACCGTCTTAATGCACGACATCTATGACACCTCTGCCAACGCAGCTGTCACGATCATCAAGGAATTGACCAAACAAGGATATCAGTTACTAACAGTATCGGAGCTTGAGCAGTGGAAGGAAGCACGGGCGAAAAAGGTGAATTGAATACGTAAAAAAGATGCGAGTCTTAATGGATTCGCATCTTTTTTAAAGCATATTATGAAGATAAAGGAAAAATATGTTAAAGTTATAGAAAGGGAGGGCTTCGAATGGTGTTGATGAGGTTGATCAGCATATATATGCTGACAGTGTTTAGTTTGGGATTTGTTATAAACTATGTACCTGGTTTGATGCTGCCCATCTATATTCTTGCGATGATTGGGCTCATTTTATGTCTCGGTCATATTGCGCTCCATTATATTCGGCGAATTAGATATATGTTGTTTGAGGAAAAACGGTAAGATTCCTCCTATGGAAAAAAACCTCCTGCTAGTTGCGTGAGGTTTTATTTTTTTATGTTCTAACAGTTTGATGATTTTCCCGTTTGGTGCTTTGATTTGTCTCAAAAGAGAAACGAAATTCCCCGTAAATCGTATGAGGACAATAAGTAAAATAATGATCATCCACAAGCTATGACCTCCAATCGATATGAAGGATACGGTACAATAAGAATGTATAAAATGAACAGTTCGTGCCATCTATTCGACAATTGGTGTGAATGGATTGTTAAGGGGGATTCATTTGAAACGAGTAGACGTGGTTTCAGCTATTATTTATGACGAGGAAGAAAATATATTAACGGTCAAGAATGTAAAGGGATATTGGGAATTTCCGGGCGGTGCTGTGGAAAAAGGTGAACACCTGCAGCAGGCTGTCATCCGCGAAGTGAAAGAAGAGACAGGGTATGTTGTCAAAGTAAATGAACTTCATTCGGTTCGAGAAGCATTCTTTCAAGATAAAAAGCATCATGCGCTGATCATTACGTTCTTTGCGGAAATGATCGGGGGAGAGATGAACATTCTAGATCCGGATCAGGATATTGAAGAAGTAAAATGGGTCAATACTCAAACCTTTCAAAAGCTAAACCCAAAGCTATATCACATGCTAAAATTAAACCAACAAACAAAAACTTTTTATGATTTTGAGGGAAATAGAACAATTGGTTAAATCCAAATTGATATAGGCATGAAGGAGCGATATGGATGTTTTTATACTACGGACCTATAGGAGCTCCAGTAGAAAATCCGGGAGAAGAATTCATGAAAAAAATCTTCTTCCAGGAGGATGAAGAGTATTGGAAACAAGGTAACGGGGAATCTTCCATTGAGTTAGAGGAAGATTGGGAATGCGAAAGTCTAGTTTTCTTTTATACTGAACCGTATGGATTCTTTATCATCAGATATCCAGATTTTTTAGTCCCTTTTCAAAAGGTAGAAAAGATCGAAACGATCGAGCATTTGGTCGCTGGATCACCATTGTGTGTGCCATCGTGCAGCTATGTCGACCGCAATCAGGCGTATCAAATCATTCAACAGTTTTTGACGACAAAAAGAGTATCTGATCTTGTTGAATGGGTCGAGTTGAGGAATATTGATTTTCAGCAGGAGGTGAAAAGGTAGGGGAGTAAGGTGAAAGTGTGTACAAATGAAAGAATACATAGTTTAGATGAGAGTATGCATTTACATGTAGGATATGATGAACAAGGTTATGATTATGAAGGCGTCTTTTTTAAGAGTTTAGAAACAGGAAGATGGTTATTGTTTTTTGATCAGAAAAGTTACGAGTTGAATCTCTTAAAGAGTTATGTGGAATACGACCATTTAGGCTTATTCATTGGGGAATATCCAATTGAAGATGATCAAATTGAAGAGGAAGGTCAGCGATTATTTGAGCACTTTTTAAAAGGAAACAACATAGTGGGATAAATGAATGGATCTTTAACTGACCTTACTTTTCATAAGCATGTACTGATTTTAACTTTCTACCGATAAAATTAGCAGATACAGGTGTTAATTCTTTTTCTCTTGCCCAAACAGAAAGTTGACCAATATGGTGAATTTCGTGGGTAATTATATGATGTAATATTTCATTTTTAGTGTATTCATCTTCATCCCAAGGAACTGATACCATTCGATCTTGTTTTTCATCTAAATGAGATTTTAAAAATTCGACTATTTCATATCGTAAAGTAGTTGAGAGCGTTTTTACTTTCGCCATAGTCTTGTAATCATCAAAATCTAATACCACGTCTTCTTTACCCTGAATACCACGAATCCAACTATATTCAACATCCATAATGTGAAAAAGAGTGTATAAAATACTCCCTACTCCACCTATGCGGTCTTGTAGCAACTCTTCTGTTGTTAGTTGATTACACCAATTAATCCATTCGTCTCTCACCTGCCAGTTGTACTCAAAAAACTTATTCATTATCATCACTCCAAAGTTAAATTGTTTGTTTAATTACTGCTATCTCTTAAAGATATTCTTGTTGAATTAAACGACACAATGTACATGATCTGGTGTCAGTTTAGAACCAATCATACTTTCAACCTTGTTTTCATAACATAGCCCTTGGAAACTGTTGCGTTTATAGCGTCTCTTGCAGCACTTTTTGGTAAGTTGTAGTTTATCTACGATTACTAACCCCGAATATTTGTTCTTATATTGATTATACTAAGCTTTCTGACAGGTATCAAATAACAACATTTAAAATTGATTAGCAAGAATACATGAAGCATTATATTTTATTTTTTCGTATTTAAATTTTTTAAGCATAAATGCAGAATACAATATTTATATGCAAATCGCTTTGCCATCATTTCCTGTAGCTCTCTAAATAGTGGGGCATGATGAATTGATTTCCTTCATGTCTTAGTTCATGACCATGACCAAAATCTTGCTATTTTGTTCTTGAAGGCTAAGATGGTGAAATGAAATGCAGCGAGACAGTAGCTTAGTGCCGAAATAAAAAACAGACCCAACAAGGTCTGTTTTTTTAGAAGTTGGAAAGAGTTCATTTTCACTTCCCCTTCTCCCGTTTCCGCTTCTCCTTCTCCGCCCGGTAAAACTCATGAAACATCTTCATCAGCGCGCGCTTCTCAATCCGTGACACATAGCTCCGTGATATCCCGAGCTCTTTGGCTATTTCCCGTTGCGTTTTTTCTTTCTTTAAATCAAGGCCGAACCTGCCGACAATGACTTCTTTTTCTCGGCCGTCGAGGATGTCGATATACTCCTTTACTTTTTCAAGCTCCATGTTGAGCTGAATGGTATCGATCACATCTTCATTTTCGGATTTTAAGACATCGATTAATGAAATTTCATTGCCTTCTTTATCCTGACCGATGGGGTCATGCAAGGAGACGTCTTTTTTTCGTTTTTTTGAGCGCGCGTAAATGCATGAGAATTTCATTTTCAATACACCGCGCCGCATACGTTGCCAGCTTTGTTCCTTTTCCAGAGGAATAGCTTTCGATGGCTTTAATGAGTCCGATCGTCCCGATGGAGATGAGGTCTTCAGCGTCTTCCCCGGTATTTTCAAATTTCTTTACAATATGGGCGACGAGCCGAAGGTTATGTTCAATCAGCATGTTTCTTGCGTGTTCATCGCCCTGTGCCATGAGGGCTAAGTATTTTTTTTCATCATCTCCCGAAAGGGGCTGTGGAAAGGCATTGTTTTTGACATAGGACACTAAAAACACCAATTCTTTGACCATCAATCCCATCGCTGTAAATACTCCTGCCACGATTTTCACCTCCACCATGTTTAGGCTGCTGCCTATATCCTCAAATGTATGTGAAGGAGGGATTGTCTGTGTCTGTACGATGAAAAAATCCTCTTTTTCAAAAAAATCGTGCTTCTGTTCGTCTCTTTTTTATGTTTGCGGTTTCTTTTCGGTGCTTGGCGGTCAAGAAGCGTGCTAAAATATGTAATATTAGACCGAAAAGGAAGGGGTCATTTCGGAACATGGGGAAGGTTCTATCTTCACATGTAGGTATGAAAATTAATGAATGGTATCGAATGATACGGCAGTTCAGTGTTCCAGATGCGGAAATCTTGAAAGCGGAAGTTGAAGCGGAAATTGAACAGATGGAAGAGGACCAGCATTTACTGATTTATTATCAGCTCATGTGTTTTCGGCACCAAATCATGCTTGACTATATACACCCTTCAAAATACCAACCTTTCTCAGTATCTAATCTAGTCGATAAAATCGAAAATTCCAATCATGAGTTATCTGATATGCTGCATTATTACCATGCATTTTTTCGTGGCATGCATGAATTTAGTCAAAAAGAATATTTAGAAGCCGTCAAATATTATCGAGTCGCAGAAAAGCAGCTGTCCATGGTATTTGATGATATTGAGCAGGCAGAGTTTCATTTTAAAGTGGCAGAAGCCTACTATATCATGAAACAAACACATGTCTCCATGCACCATATTTTAAAGGCGCTGGAAATATACGATCAGCATGATGCGTATACCATTCGCATCATTCAATGTCTCTTTGTTATTTCAGGAAATTATCAAGATTTAAAACGAAAAGACCGGGCACTGCCTCATTTAAAAAAGGCAAAACAGCTCGCATCTCAAATTGATCACCCGCGCATATACAGTTCAGCGCTCTATAATTTAGGGAAATGTTATGGCGAGCTTGGCTATAGAGAGGAAGCGGAACGATATTTAACGGAATCCGCTGATCTTGCTCGCAAAGAGCTGCTCCCAACGCTTCCACATACGCTCTATACGCTGGCGAAGCTGCTTTTTAGACAGAATGAACAGGCGGATGCCCTGCGCATATTAGAAGCTGGGAAATTGGCTGCAAAGAAGCATGAAGACCAGCTGTTCTGTCATATGTTTGAGTATCTGGATGCTTTATATGTTCAGGAAATCAATGAAGACCAACTGCAAAAAACCATTGATTATTTGGAAAAACTTAGCCTATACTCTTATATAGAGGATATCTCACTAGAAATTGCGACAGCCTTAGAAGCCTCTCAACAATACAAAAAGTCCAACCAGTATTATCAGAAATTATTATGGGCTCAAAATCAAATCCAAGAAGGAGAGTGTCTGTATGAATTCTAAGCAACGTTCGACAGTTGAAGAGAGAAACCAAACGTGAAACACAAAGAGCGGGCCAGTATGGCCGGCTTTTTTTATGTGAAAAAGATGTCGATATCCTCATGAGGTTTGCATGAATTGATGAGAAAGCGGGCAATTTAATTGGTAATGATGTTCGGTGGAGGAGGCGGTCGAATGAAAGGGCTGCATATCTTAATGTGTATATGGCTGCTATGTGCTTTTGTTCCTAATAAAGTAGAGGCACGTACATTAAAACGAGTCGATCTTGAAAAAACGGGACGTGCCTTTTGGGACATGAGAGCGGAACGGAAAAAGATTGCAATCACCTTTGATGATGGACCTCACCCAGTGTATACAAATCAAATATTGGATGTGCTGAAGGAGCATCAAGTGAATGCGAGCTTTTTTGTGATAGGGAGCCGAATCCATGCATATCCGATGATCGCAGAACGGATTGTGGACGAAGGGAATGAACTCGGCAATCATACGATGAATCATACGTATTTTGACCTGTTGTCGTCAAAGGAGATCAAGCGGGAATTAAAAGAATCAGCGGCTCATATCGCTTCACTCCAGCCTGGCGGTCCCTTATTATTTCGCCCTCCTGGTGGACGTTTAACAATGAAATCATTCCGCATTCTGTCAAAGCAAGGGTACGATGTGGTTATGTGGTCCTTTACGCAAGATCCGAAGGACTGGTCAAGACCAGGCGCACATAAAATTGCAAGCCGAATTATTGATCATATTCAAGGCGGCGATATCATCCTTTTACATGATGGCGGGGGAAATCGCAAGCAAACGGTAGAAGCATTAAAGCAGGTGATTCCTGAATTAAAGAAGAGAGGCTATGAATTTGTAAAAGTAAGTGAGCTGCTGCACCATGACAAAGCATATATGCCAGTTCAACTGCAATAGTAATCATTCGTCAAAAACAGTCATTCATTGAAACCAAAAGTCTTGTCGTTTACTATATGAAGAGGGCTTTTGGAGGTGAATGTTGTGAAGAAGTATGTTTTCCTTTTTATCCTATTATGTGTTGCTGCTGGGTGCTCAAAGCCAGTACAAGAAAGCGTCATTGCATTTGGTGACAGCAATACAAGAGGATCAAACTGGGACTTTCGAGATTATCCAACATCTGAAAAATGGGTGAATCTCATGAAAAACGTCGAGCGCGGCCAAATTCAAGTGAAGAATGCAGGCATTGGCGGGCAGACGACTGAAGATGCGAAGCTTCGTTTTGAGCAGGATATTTTAAAGCAGAAACCAACTTACGTCCTCATCATGTTCGGTACGAATGATGCGGCGATTTTAGACGGGAAACATCCCCGAGTGACGAAAAAAAGGTTTAAAGAAAATTTATCCTACTTCATTTCTGAAAGTAGAAAAGAAGGCATTACCCCGATTCTCATGACCTGTGTGCCTGTTGTAGAAGGCGGGAAAAAGGGCTTGTATTATTACTCTAGATATAAGTCATCTTATTTTGCCGGAAGAGGCGGGGCAAGAGCTTGGCAAAACTCTTATAATGACATCACGAGAGAAGTAGCGAAGGATGAGCAGGTGCCGCTTGTCGACAACTGGAAAGCTTTCATCCGAGAAGCTGGTGAAGATAGTGATCATGCCCTGATTCAGTCAGGCTTGATCGACCCTTCTGGCAATCATATGACACCAAAAGGTGCGAGAATTATTTATAACGAAATCAAAGAGCGTGATGTCATCAAACATTTTTAAATGATGGCCATCTGCCTAAACAAGACCATCCATCCAGCATAGTCTAACAGTATATCTTCCTAGAAGGAGGTAACTGATATGTGGGGATGTCCTTATCCTTACCCTGCGTGTTCGCCTTATCCAGCACAAGGAGCAGGAATCGGTTACGCTTTTCTTGTTGTGTTCCTTGTGGTCATTTTAGTCGTAGGCGGAGGGTTATGGTTTTGGAATGAACAGCCTTACAATTAAGACACCTCTTCTTTTATCAGAAGGGGTGTTTTTTACGGAAAATAGTAGTAAGCCTATAGCGCAAGTGATATAATATCAGTCACCTGAGTTTAAAAAAGGAGAGTGCTCGGGAGGCATGGTTCCTGTGATATGGAATTAAGAGGAAACAGAGAGCATATGCCCGAGCGAACGTCTTTTCATTTCTGTCTCAATTAATTCAATGAAGTCGCGATTTAAGTTCATTTCATTTGCTTTATAATACGATTCTATAAGTAAATCATCTGACAGCTTTTTCATACTAGAAACCCATATGATGGGAAAAACACCTCCCCTGAAAAAGTTGGCATAAAATTTGAGGAAAAGACATATCATCATAGGTTGATCGACTGTCTTTGAAGTACCTTTAATCTACCATGAATGGGAAACAAGAACAATCGTTCTGTTATCCACATGGTTAAGTGGATAACTTGTGGGTAGAGTGTTTATAATTGAATGAAAGCGTGATGAAATATAGGTGGATAATGTGTGTAAAATTATCCACACCTGTTGAAGGTCCTCATCATATGTCGAAAACTTTTTCATTGTATTCGATAGACAGACAAATTGTGATTTGATTCGACACAATCGCTGAAAACCAATGGAAGAAAGGGTGCAAATTGTGCTAAAGAAGTATTTCTTACCGGATGAATTTGTGAAAAGTATTTTCCACATTTCACCGCAAAAATTAAAAGAACGAAATGTAAAAGGAATTATTACCGATCTAGATAACACACTAGTAGAATGGGACCGTCCAAGTGCGACACCGCGCTTAATTGAATGGTTTCAAGAAATGAAAGATCACGGGATACAAGTGACGATTGTATCGAACAATAATGAAAAAAGGGTCAAGCTTTTTTCTGAACCGGTTCATATCCCGTTTATCTATAAAGCGAGAAAGCCTATGGGAAGAGCCTTTAATAAGGCAGTCGCTGATATGCAGTTGAAAAAAGAAGATGTGGTTGTCATTGGGGATCAGCTCATGACAGATGTTCTTGGCGGGAATCGTCATGGCTTCCATACGATTTTGGTCGTTCCTGTTGCTGCCTCGGACGGATTTTTCACAAAGTTTAACAGGCAGATTGAACGCAGAATTTTAGGAGCCTTAAAGCGTAAGGGCCACATTCAGTGGGAGGAAGAGTAATAATGGAAAAGGTTGTTTGTATTGGCTGCGGTGTAGCCATTCAGACGGAAGATAAAGATCAATTAGGATATGCGCCGGCAGCATCTCTATTGAAAGAAGATGTGATCTGTCAGCGCTGTTTTAGGTTAAAGAACTACAATGAGATTCAAGATGTTTCTTTAACAGAAGACGACTTTTTAAATATATTGCACAGCATTGGAGAGACAGATTCTCTCATTGTGAAGGTCGTTGATATTTTTGACTTTAACGGAAGCTGGATCAATGGGCTGAGCCGTATTGTCGGCGGTAATCCGATTTTACTTGTCGGCAATAAAGTGGATATTTTACCGAAATCCGTGAAAAAAGATCGTCTGATTCATTGGATGAAACGGGAAGCAAAGGAAAACGGATTAAACCCTATTGATGTTTTCTTAATTAGTGCAAGCAGAGGTCAGGGCGTGCCTGAGGTGATGGAAGCGATTGATCATTATCGCGATGGAAGAAATGTCTATGTTGTCGGCTGTACGAATGTTGGGAAATCAACATTTATCAATCGAATCATCAAAGAAGTATCTGGAGAAGAGAATGTCATTACTACCTCCCAATATCCAGGTACTACACTTGATGCGATTGAAATACCGCTTGATGACGGATCTGCTTTATTCGATACGCCGGGCATCATCAACCGCCATCAAATGGCGCATTATGTCAGCAAAAATGACCTGAAGATTTTAACGCCGAAAAAAGAATTGAAACCGAGAACGTTCCAATTAAATGAAGCACAAACGCTTTATTTTGGTGGACTGGCTCGATTTGATTACGTAAAAGGCGGCAGAACGTCATTTGTCTGCTATATGCCAAATGAGCTGAACATTCACCGTACAAAGCTTGAGAACGCAGATGATTTATATGAAAAACATGCAGGAGAACTGCTGTCGCCGCCATCAAAAGAGGGAATGGAAGATTTCCCGCCGCTCGTTCCGCATACCTTTACCATTGATCAGCCAAAAATGGACATCGTCTTTTCAGGTTTAGGCTGGGTCACTGCAAATGATGCGGACAAGCAAATCAAAGTTTATGCGCCAAAAGGCGTTCATGTGTTTATGAGACGTTCGTTAATTTAAATGTTCAAAGGGGGAGAGACCTTGAAACCTTTATACGGAGTAATCGGTAACCCTGTTGGCCACTCAATGTCTCCGGATATTCATAATGCTGCACTAAAGGATGCTGGAATTGATGGACATTATCATGGCTTTCAAGTAGAAAATGATGACCTGAAAGATGCGATTAGCGGCATGAAAGCGTTAGGAATCAGCGGCATTAACGTCACTGTTCCGCACAAGGTAGAAATCATGAAGTACCTTGACAAAATTGATGTAACAGCTGAACGCCTCGGTGCCGTCAATACGGTGCGGCTCGAAGGAGATCAGCTCGTTGGGTACAATACAGATGGAGAAGGCTTTCTTCATTCATTGCTTGAAGCCCTGGATCAGCCGTTATCAGAGCTGTCATTTCTCTTGATTGGTGCTGGCGGAGCGGCAAGAGCGATTTATACGACAATTGCTCAGTATGCACCGAAGAGCTTTGATATTACGAACCGCACCATTGAAAAAGCTGAAGCTTTAATTGAAAGTGCAGAGGGGAAAATCACATCTCATGCAATCACATTAAATACAGCAGAAGAGCAACTTGGGGAATATGATGTCATCATCCATACGACCTCGATCGGCATGTATCCGAATGTTGAAGAAACCCCGATTTCTTTAGCGAACGCAAAAAAAACAGCGGTCGTTTGTGATATTGTGTATAATCCAATAGAAACAAAACTGCTAAGTGAAGCAGCAGGTTTAGGCTTGAAAACAGTAGATGGGGTTGGCATGTTTGTTGGACAAGCAGTAAGAGCCTTTGAACTGTGGACAGGCATTACGCCTGACGCCGGAAAAATGAAGTCAATTGTCATAGAGAAATTAGGAGGAACACCATGTTAAAAGGTAAGCAAAAACGTTTTTTACGTGCACAAGCACATCATTTATCACCTATTTTTCAAGTTGGAAAAGGCGGGGTAAATGACAATATGGTCAAGCAAATTTCCGAGGCGCTTGAAGCAAGAGAACTGTTAAAGGTCAGCGTATTGCAAAATTGCGATGAAGACAAAACGGAAGTTGCGCAAGCACTTGTAAAAGGTGCAAAGGCTGAACTCGTTCAAACGATCGGAAATGTGATTGTCCTTTACAAAGAATCTAAGGAAAATAAACAAATTAAGCTGCCGTAAAGGTGGATGCGATATGAAAAAAATAGGGTTGTTCGGCGGTACGTTTGATCCTCCCCATAATGGGCATTTGCTGATGGCAAGTGAGGTGCGGATTCAAGTTGGGCTTGATGAAATTTGGTTTATCCCAAACCATATGCCTCCTCACAAAACAGGACGGAAACGAGCAGATAGTCATCACCGGATAAATATGGTGGAGGCGGCGATTCAGTCAAATCCGTATTTTCAGCTCGAGCTCATTGAAATGGAGCGGGAGGGTCCGTCTTATACGGTAGATACAGTCAATCTGTTAAAGAAGCGTCATCCAGAAGATCAGTTCTTTTTTATGATAGGAGCGGACATGGTCGAGTATTTGCCAAAATGGCATCGGATCGATGACTTGCTTCAAATGATCACCTTTATTGGGATGAAAAGACCGGGTTACGTTGGAAGTACGGCATATCCTCTTTTATTTGCAGATGTTCCAGCTTTTGATGTATCATCGACATTGATTAGGCAGCGAATAGAGCAGGGAAAACCTGTTGATTATTTGATTCCGAAAGCTGTTGAGCGTTATATAAAGGAGCATCATTTATATGAATCGTGAAGAAGCATTGAACTGTGTCAAAGAGCAGTTAACAGAGCATAGATATACACATACACTTGGAGTCATGGAAACAGCCATTTCATTAGCGGAACGGTTCGGTGCTGATGTGAAAAAAGCAGAGATCGCCGCTATTTTTCATGATTATGCGAAATTTAGACCAAAGGAAGAAATGAAGGGGATTATCGAGCAAGAGAAGATGAACCCTTTATTGCTTGAATATTCGCCCGAGCTTTGGCACGCCCCGGTTGGTGCCTATTTGGTCAAAAAAGAAGCTGGAATTAGCGATCAAGATGTTTTAACAGCCATTGAATTTCATACTTCCGGCAGACCAGACATGACTTTACTTGAAAAAGTCATTTATGTCGCAGATTATATAGAACCAGGACGACATTTCCCTGGTGTCGAAGAAGTAAGGGAGTTAGCAGAACATGATCTAGATCGTGCACTGATCCAATCATTAAAAAACACCATCAGTTTTCTAATGAAAAAGAATCAGCCAGTCTTTCCAGATACGCTTGCTACTTACAACTCGCTTGTGCATAAGAACAACTAAGGAGGAATTTTGGATGGATTCATCATCAATTTTAAACGTCGCAGCAGGAGCATGCGATGATAAACGGGCTGAGGATATTATTGCCCTTAATATGCAAGGAATCTCACTTGTTGCAGATTATTTTCTCATTTGTCACGGGAATTCTGATAAACAAGTGCAAGCCATTGCAAGAGAAGTAAAACATCTTGCAGAGGAAAGTGGAATTGAAGTAAAGAAGATGGAAGGCTTTGATGAAGCAAGATGGGTATTGATTGACCTAGGAGATGTCATTGCCCATGTGTTCCACAAAGAAGAAAGAGGATATTACAATCTAGAAAAGCTTTGGGGAGATGCGCCGAGAGAAACGCTTTCACTTGGCATTAACTCATGATTTATCAAGGGTTTGCAGGTGTGTATGACGAGCTCATGACACATGCACCTTATGATGAATGGGTTCAATGGATCCAGCAGTATATGAAGCCGAATGCTGCCATCATCGATGTAGGCTGTGGAACTGGAGAGATTTCTCTTCGGTTAGCTGAAAAGGGCCACAAGGTCACAGGAATTGACCTCAGTGAAGAAATGCTGGCCTTCGCGCAGCAAAAAGCCCAGGCGAAAAAGCAGTCGATTCAATTTCTACATCAAGATATGAGAGAGGTTACGGGCTTTGAGCAAGCCTTCCAGGCAGCCGTTATTTGCTGTGATTCCTTGAATTACTTAAAAAACGAAAATGACGTCAAAAAAACCTTTAAAAACATGTTTCAGCTTTTAGAGGAAGATGGGGTTTTACTTTTTGATGTTCATACGCCTTATAAAATGGAAGAGGTATTCCCGGGATCGACTTTTGCAGATCAAGATGAAGAGATTAGCTATATTTGGCAGAGCGATAAAGGGGATGACATGTATTCGGTCATTCATTATTTAAGCTTTTTTGTAAAAGATGGAGACATGTATCAGCGTTATGATGAGACGCATGAACAGCGCACATTTCCATTTGAAACATATGCAGCGTTCCTTAAGTCCGCTGGTTTTGAACAAATAGAAGTGACCGCTGATTTTACAAATGAAGCCCCCGGTGAATTTGCCGAAAGATATTTCATCTCAGCTAAGAAACCAAAAACCATCGTTTAATAGAACGATGGTTTTTTAAAACCCTTTTTTCGCTTGTTGCAAAGATGATTAATTTCTGCGATCATCAGTGAACACACTTGGTGGATATTGATGCGCAACTGCTTCAAGATCTTCATCGAATTTTTCATGGGTGTTTTGAAAGAGGCGGTGAAACATATCTTGCACACCTGCTTCAAGTGCTTTAATGCCTTCACCAGTGACCCCGCCTTTCACACATACTTTGTCTTGCAGTGTCGGAAGGGTATAGACTCTTTTTTCAATCAAACGGCCAAGTCCAACCAGCATATCTTCTGCTAAGGTGGTGGCTTCTTCTTTAGAAATATCCGTTTCTTCTACGGCCGCTTCAATCATCTTCTGAACGAGAAAACTGATAAAAGCAGGACCGCAGCTGACAATATCGGAAGCCGCTCTTGTAATCGAATGATGGATCTCGATTGGTGTTGAAATGCACGAAGCTAACTGTCTTAACGCTGTTTTCGTCACGGCATTGCATGATGAACCAAAAGTTAAAAGTGATGCGCCTGATAAAGCGCGGTTTGTAATGCTTGGAATCAGCCTGGCTGTTTGACAAGGAACGATATCCTGAAGCTGTTCAGGATGAACCGGACTTGTAATGATGACAATGGTTTGCTGCTCCGTTAAAAGAGGACTCAGCTCTTTTAAAAGTGGATAAATATCAAGTGGTTTGACACAAACAAAAATGAAATCTTTATTCGTGACAGCCCCTGAAAGCTGTTTCGTTACTTCAAGCTCTGGATGGTTCTTTTTTATATTGAACGCTTTTTCAATGGTTCGGTTTGTAATGGTGATCGATGAGGGATTGACTGCCTTTGATTCAATAAATGCCTCAGTAAGTATGGTACCCATGTTTCCTGTACCGATTAACCCTATATTCAAACGTTCTCCCTCCTTAGACGCATAGGATCTGTTATCTTCTAAACAGTATGTCGAGCAGTAAAAAAATATGATTGAAAGAAGCGTGAGTAAGTGAAACGACTCATTCCGATAAAAAAATACAGTCTTTATATTGCAGCTGGGCTCATGGTTGTGATGATCATCGGTCTCTTCTTTTTCACTGGAAAAGGGGAGGGCAGCAGAGAACCAAATGTATTGAAGGGAGATAAAGACATACAAGTCACATTAGAAGACAAACAAGAAAAGACAGAAAAAGAGCCATCGACGATTTTTGTAGAAGTCAAAGGAGCTGTAAGAAAGCCAGGTGTTTATACGTTTCAATCTGATGCTCGGGTAGAAGAAGCGATTCGAAGGGCAGGAGGCTTTACTAGCAAAGCAGACTCGATTGAAATCAACCAAGCAGCAAAATTAGAGGATAGTATGATGATTTATGTTCGGAAGCAGGGGGAAGCGGAAAGAGAGACGCAAACAGCATCAGATGACGCATCAACGGACGTTGAAAAGAGTGAGGGGGTAAATGTCAATCAGGCCGATGCAGCCGAATTGCAAACCATTAACGGCATAGGACCAGCTAAAGCCGAAGCTATTATTACCTATAGAGAGGAACACGGAGATTTTCAACAAATTGAAGACTTGCGGAACATTTCAGGTTTTGGGGAAAAGACGATTGAACGGCTGAAAAGTCAATTGACCGTGAAGTAGAATTGACGGTATAGAAGAAAGGCATGTACACTTAATATCAACCATCATTCTGGAGGGATCAGCTCGTGGAAAGAATTTCATGGAATCAATATTTTATGGCACAAAGCCATTTGCTTTCTTTACGAAGCACCTGTGAGCGGTTAGCTGTTGGGGCGACCATCGTAAGGGACAAGCGCATCATTGCAGGGGGGTATAATGGCTCCATTGCCGGTGATGTTCATTGTGCGGATGTAGGGTGCTATGTCATTGATCATCACTGTGTTCGCACCATCCATGCGGAAATGAATGCTATTTTACAATGTGCCAAATTTGGAGCACCTACAGCTGATGCTGAAATATATGTCACACATTTTCCTTGTTTACAGTGCTGTAAAGCCATTATTCAAGCGGGTATACGGACAGTGTACTATGCAAAGGATTATAAAAATCATCCATATGCCGTTGATTTATTCGAGCAGGCGGGTGTTCAAACGGAGCAAGTTGAATTAGAAGAAATGATCATCGACTTAAAAAATCAAGAAAAATTGGCCTTTGTTGCAGATTTAATTGGGAAGCTGAGTGAATCAGGACTTAGCGAAACAGAAATTCGCGATATGCATGAGAAGGCGAATCAATTATTTACTTCCTATGTTTAAATATTTGCCGTTTGGGGCAATTTCAGCAGCTGTTGGAATTGCTCTGGCTGCATATCATCTTCATATATATTTCCTTCTCTTTCTTCTCATCATATTACTTCTCAGCCTACTGAAAAAAATGCCTCAGCTCTTTTTAATGGCCAGCCTATGCGGGGCTGTCTATATACTTATTTTTATGGTTCATGAGTCTCTTGAAACGGAGCTACCCGTACAAGAAAAATTCCTATCTGATTCCGTTGTGATTGAAAGCATTCCGAAAACAGATGGCAATCGTTTTTCAGCGACTGTATCGACAGACCATGAACGACTAGCCACTTTTTATACAATTCAAACAGAGCGTGAAAAAGAGGCATTAAAAGAGGTAGAACCTGGTATGAGCTGTCACATGACAGGTGATGTTCGCCCAGCAAAACACGCCACCATTCCTAACGGGTTTCAATACGATCAATTTTTAAAAACAAAAGGCATTGACGCTATTTTTCTGCCGCAGTCGATCAAAAACTGTACAAAAAAAGGCGGTTCTTCCTACTATCTTCAAGCGATGAGGCAAAAGGGTTTGACATTTTTAGAGGACCATGTACCAAAACACTCTGTTGGCATTGTACAGGCACTTATTTTTGGCGATCGTGAGTTGATAGAACCTGACACATTAAGAGATTATCAAATGCTCGGTATTATTCATTTACTAGCGATCTCAGGATTGCATGTGCAAACGCTTCTTGCGTGTTTATTTTGGTGTCTCCTTCGTGTGGGTGTGACAAGAGAGACAGCACGTATTCTTCTATTATGCTTTCTTCCTATTTATGCTTGTTTGACAGGTGCTGCACCATCTGTGTTAAGAGCTTGTCTCATGGCAGGAATCTATTTAGTGATGACTAGTCTGCCAAAAGAATTGAAACAGACTTCTGCTGTGGTATTAAGTGCAACGTTTTTACTCTTATTAGCGATTCATCCTCTTTATTTATTTGATATCGGATTTCAGCTTTCCTTCGTGGTGACGTTTTTTTATTTTGTTATCGACGAGGATTTTATCAAAACCAAAAAGTTCGGTCATGCAATTATTCCTGATTTCCTTTATTGCACAGCTTGCTTCGCTCCCTGTTCTTTTATATCATTTTCATCAATTCTCTTTACTGAGCGTTCCTTTGAACATGATATTTGTTCCTTTTTTTACGACGATCGTCATGCCATTATCCTTACTCTTTTTTCTTTTGACGATCGTTTATCTTCCGCTTGGACAAACATTGTTTCAACTGCTTGATTCGGTGATCCAGCTTAGTCATCAATTGTCAGCCTATATGGCTGATTTTGATGGATTCAACTTGATTTTTATGAAGTCAACTTGGTGGCATATTGTTCTTGAGGTGAGTGCCTTAATTGTTCTGTTAGTTGTGATGGAGTGCAAAACTTCTGTGAAGTCCTATGCTGTGCCGCTCCTTTTTCTCATTGGTATCTTGAGTGCACACTATTTCACCCCGAATTTTTTCGAAAAAGGGGAAGTGACGATGCTGGATGTAGGACAGGGGGATAGTTTGTTTATTCAGCTACCCTATCGAAAGGGGCACCTGCTTGTGGACACGGGAGGCAGGCTTTCTTTTGAAGAAGAACCGTGGAAAAAAAGACGAAAAGTGTCTACGATCGGTGATCAAACGCTGATCCCGTTTTTGCATTCTAAAGGAATAGCGAAACTTTATGTCCTTATTCTGACGCATGCGGATCAAGACCATATGGGAGAAGCAGTTCGTTTAATCAAGCGAAATAAAGTAAAGCGGCTGGCCATTCCAAAAGGCTTTGCACGGAGTCCAGAGGATGCGGAGCTGTTAAAAGAAGCAGCTGATCAAGGGATCATGATTGATGAATTAGAGAGAGGAGATCAGCTTCAGATTGGAGAGCAAATATTTGACGTTCTTCATCCGTCTCGTAATCGAGTGACAACTAAGAATAATGATTCGCTCGTTTTGATATTTACTCTAGGCGGGAAGCGGTTTATGCTCACTGGAGACCTTGAACAAGAAGGAGAGCGAGACATTATAGAAGCCTTTCCTCATCTGCGGGCAGATATCTTAAAGGTTGGACATCACGGGAGTAAAGGGTCGACAAGCGAAGAATGGCTTCAGCATCTCAAGCCCTCACATGCACTCATTTCAGCAGGTGAACGCAATCGTTATCAGCATCCACATCAGGAAGTCTTGAAAAAATTAAAGGATCAGCAAATGAAGGTGTATCGTACAGATACCGACGGGAGCGTGACGTATGAATTTCTCGATGAGGAAGGAACGTTTTACACTCACCCTCCATATGATATCTTACAAACTCAATAAAAAAACTGCCAAAACGGCAGTCATGTAACCTTCATGAAGTTAAGATCCAACGAGGTGTATAATGGTTGCCAAAATAAACATTGAGGCGAAAAATCCGAATGTGACGATAAAACCAACGGCTGAGTCGGTCACATCATTCCGCTTGCTTTGAACATTTTTTTCAAATTCATTCATTTTCATCCCTCCTGGCTAATTTTAGTATACTTGAACTCATTTGGAATTGCTAGAAGGTAAAGTAACCGTTTTCCATTTTCATGATCATTTTGTGAATATCGTCTGACAGCAGGCTGACCCGGGAGCTTGCGCCGGACGTTTACTATAAATGAGGAGGCGGCACTTTCAGCTTCCTCTTTACTAATGTCTTCACACACTTTAGGATAGAGGAGGAAGTGAAAGAGAGGGATTCAATTGATGGTCTTTGATGTATGGAACAATTTAAAACGAGGGGATATCCATCCCGTTTATTGCTTATATGGGAAAGAAACATATTTACTGCAAGAAACCGCCGCTAAATTGAGACAAGCTGTAGTAGACGAGGAAACGAAAGATTTTAATTACTCTATCTTCGATATGGAAGAGGTGCCGCTTGAACAGGCTGTGACCGATGCAGAAACATTTCCGTTTATGGGAGAACGACGTCTCGTCGTGATCAAGAATCCTTATTTTCTTACAGCTGAGAAGAAAAAGGAAAAGATCGAGCATGAGCTTTCTGTATTAGAAGCTTATTTAGAAAAGCCAGCGCCCTATACCATTCTCGTGTTATTAGCACCGTATGAAAAGCTGGATGAGCGTAAAAAAATCACCAAATTGCTAAAAAAGAAAGCTGCTGTTGTTGAGGCGAAAGAATTAAACCCAAAAGAAACAACTGATTTCACCATTACACTGGTGAAGACAGAAGGAAAGATGATTACATCTGAAGCGGCTGAACAGCTTGTGATGTTATGCGGTGGAAGTCTATCCTCTCTATTCCAAGAGGTTCGGAAGCTAAGTACATATATTGGAGAGCGGGAAGAAATTGAGTTAGCAGATGTCAATCAACTCGTTGCAAGAAGCTTGGAGCAAAATATTTTCGAACTGATTAATCAAATCGTAAACAGACGCCGCTCTGAAGCCATGCAGATGTTTTATGACCTCTTGAAGCAAAATGAGGAACCCATTAAAATATTAGCACTCATTTCAACTCAATTTCGATTGATTTTGCAGACGAAGTATTTTGCTCAGCAAGGGTATGGACAAAAACAAATTGCTTCAAATCTAAAAGTCCACCCATTCCGGGTCAAACTTGCCATGGATCAGGCAAGATTGTTTTCAGAAGAAGAGCTCAAGCAGATCGTCAAAGAGCTTTCAACAATTGATTATGAAATGAAAACGGGTAAAAAGGACAAGCAGCTGCTGTTAGAATTGTTCCTGCTTCGATTGTTAGGCGCTTGAACATAAAAAAACGACCTTCTAAAAAGAGGGTCGTTTTTGTTTAGATGTATAATTGCCAGTCTGTCCTTAGGCTCGGCCGGTCAGGACGGACGTACAGTTAAACAGGTGCCTCATTACTGAGGCGTTGCAAGCATTATGCAGAAAGTCCGTTTACTTGTTTAGCAAGTCTTGATTTGTAACGCGCAGCTGCGTTTTTGTGTACAAGACCAGTTTTAACGGCTTTGTCAATGCGTTTTGCAGCAGAAGCAAGAGCAGCTTTTGCTTGCTCAGCATCGTTGTTAGCTACAGAAACTTCAACTTGTTTAATCGCAGTACGCATCGCAGACTTAATTGTTACGTTATGTGCACGGCGTTCGTTATTCGTTTTTGTACGTTTGATCGCTGATTTAATATTTGGCATGTGTTTCACCTCCTAAGATACAACCTAAACACAATTGTCTTAAGGTTAAATCTTCACAATAGAACAAATTGTATTCTATCAAACACACCTTTAGAATGCAATATAAATGTAAAGTATTTTTCATTGATGACGTGCTCGAATGTTTCTTTCAAGAGATGGAAAGACTACTGTTAATTACTTGGTGGAAGGAGTCTTTTTATGGAGAAACAGAAGCTCGATTTAAGCGTTTATCAAATCCGGACAGACCTTGCTGTTGAAACAAAAGAGATACTAGAACAAGAGAACGATCCGAATGTCGTCAAAAAGGACGGGATCCAAGGGATCGTCGAAAAGGAAAAAGATGAGCAAGGCATCCGCATCCGTACTGTAGAAATCACGAAAGAAGGGGAGGAGCTGACTGGCAAAAAGGCAGGGACCTACTTGACGTTTGAAGCGCAAGGCATTCGGGAGAAAGACTCTGAAATGCAAGAAAAAGTCGTCCAAGTCTTTGCCCGTCATTTTGCTCAGTTTTTAAAAGACAGAGGCATTCAGGCAGATGCGAGCTGCCTTGTAGTAGGACTGGGAAACTGGAATGTCACGCCAGATGCACTAGGTCCTCTCACAGTTGAAAACCTGCTTGTAACCCGCCATCTCTTTGAATTGCAGCCGGAAAATGTTCAGGAAGGCTATCGCCCGGTTTCCTCTTTGTCACCAGGTGTGATGGGACTGACTGGTATTGAAACAAGTGACATTATCCAAGGTGTGATTGAGCGGTCTAAGCCTGATTTTGTCATTGCTGTCGACGCCCTTGCTGCTCGTGCGGTGGAACGAGTGAATACAACCATTCAAATTTCTGATACAGGTATCCATCCTGGTTCTGGTGTAGGGAATAAGCGGAAAGAATTAAGTAAAGAAACATTGGGCATCCCAGTGATTGCGATTGGCGTTCCGACAGTTGTGGATGCAGTAACGATTGCTAGTGACACAATTGATTATGTCTTAAAGCATTTTGGTAGAGAACTAAAAGATGATAGACCATCTCGCTCTCTTGTGCCGGCTGGTTTGACATTCGGGAAGAAAAAAGTGCTTAACGAAGAAGACTTGCCAGATGAGGAAACACGTCAATCATTCTTAGGCATCGTAGGAACCCTTCCAGAAGAAGAGAAAAGGCAGCTGATCCATGAAGTGCTTGCGCCGCTCGGGCAAAATTTAATGGTCACACCTAAAGAAGTCGATACATTCATTGATGATATGGCAAACGTACTTGCCAACGGATTAAACACAGCGCTTCATCAAAAAATCACGCAAGATAACATGGGTTCATATAATCATTAATCGGTTCTACTTTCTCTAGCTCGCTCATAGTGTAATTACTAGAAAGCGTGCTGGAGGGAGTAAATCATGAAAAAAAGACCCCGCCGTCCTCGACAGTTGGTCGTTGCGATTAATGGAACGAAAGTAGTCAAAAGCATTTTCTTATTTATTGCCTCTCTTGTTGTGGTGTTTGTGATGTCAGGGGCTTTAACATCTTTAAAACCTGAGCTGAGGCCGCAAGCCTCGTTATATGGTGTAGCAGATGAGCTCTCTGGCGCATTTTTTGCCACTTTAATGGGCATGGAAAACCAATATTTCGCCTCAGCAGTTCCAGAAGATCAAAAAGGATTTCATTTCTCTGGGCTGTCACTGAAGCTTGCAACCAGTATTAATTTAGAAGACCCGCGCAGTTTTCTAGGAAGAGAACTTCCAGGCTTTGAACATTTTGATACAAAAATCATCTTAGCGGGTGAAGGCACAGACTATACCAACATGCCAATGGAATCGCCGCCTCCGAGTGAAGTGATCCAAGATGAAAAAGAAGCAAATTTAGCTGAACTGGACAAGCTTGATGAAGATGGGCCGAAAAAGCCTGCCAAAGAACCGGACCGGTCAACAGGAAAACGAAAAGCTGTGTACATTTATCACACACATAATACGGAATCATATTTACCATTTTTAAAAGGAGAAACGAATCCAAATAATGCACGGCACTCAAAAGTGAATGTTACCCTTGTCGGCGACATGTTTGGAAAGGCACTTGATCAGCAAGGAATCGGCAATACAGTCGACAAAACGGAAATTGAAAAAAGACTCGTGAAAAAAGGATTAAAGTATCCGCAGTCTTATAATGAATCAAGATTGGTCGTGAAAGAAGCCTTAGCGAAAAATGATGACCTCGATTATTTAATTGATATTCACCGGGACTCAAGAAGAAAGAAAGATACGACTGTCGAAATCAAAGGGAAGAAATATGCGAGAATTGCGTTTGTTGTAGGGAAGAAGAATCAAAGCTATGAGAAAAACTTAAAGCTTGCGACAGAGTTCCACCATTTGATGGAGAAAAAATATAAAGGTCTTAGTGTCGGCGTGTTTGCCAAAGGAGAAATTGGCGATAATGGAATCTATAATCAAGATTTATCTGACAAAGCCCTTCTTTTAGAATTTGGTGGAGTAGATAATAATATGGAAGAATTAAGAAATGCATCCAATGCAGCAGCTGATGTATTCAGCGACATTTTCTGGGACGCGGAAAAGGTGGACGGCAAAGCAAAGGATGAGAAAAAACGCTCTTAAGGTGGTGACGGGTATGGGCTCATTTATTGGAAAAACCATTATTTTAGGATTGGTCTTGCTGTTTGGTGTCTTTTTAGGAATGCAGCAAGCGAATAATGGCATGCTGCAAATGAAGGGCTACCATGATCCGCAATTAAAAGGAGCTTTCTCCATTCAAATGAACGATGATGAAGAAAAGGAAGCTTCTATCTTAGGAACGGCTGTTACAGAAAAGGATCTTGCCGAAAAACAAAAGCAGCTCGAGGAAATAGAAGGCTTTAATGCCTTTTCCAAAGCAGGAAAAGCCCTGTCTGATGGTATGACACATGCAGCCCGTTCTCTTTATGATTGGGTGAATGGGAAATAAACGAATTTCATGAGATATCACCCTTTTAATCAAAGCCGCTGACCGATAAGCGGCTTTTCTTGATTTCGATTGAATCTTTACAGCCCTATTGATATAATCTAACCTAGCGCAACCCGCGTTTTATAGTAGGAGTGATAGATTGTGACAGATAAAGAAAAACGATTAGAACGGCAATCAAGAATTCGAAATTTCTCCATTATCGCCCATATTGACCATGGGAAATCCACATTGGCGGACCGTATTTTGGAAAAAACAGCGGCGATTACTCAACGGGAAATGAAAGAACAATTACTTGATTCCATGGATTTAGAGCGTGAACGCGGCATAACGATTAAACTAAACTCTGTCCAGCTGAAGTATAAGGCGAAGGATGGAGAAGAATATATCATGCACCTGATTGATACACCAGGGCATGTCGACTTCACCTATGAGGTATCTCGAAGCCTAGCTGCCTGTGAGGGTGCGATTCTCGTAGTAGATGCAGCACAAGGAATTGAAGCACAGACACTTGCGAACGTTTATTTAGCTCTTGATAACAACTTAGAAATTCTTCCGATTATCAATAAAATCGATCTGCCGAGTGCAGAGCCTGAGCGTGTAAGAGAAGAAATTGAAGATGTCATCGGGTTGGATGCGTCTGAAGCTGTTCTCACCTCTGCTAAGGCGGGTATTGGAATCGAGGATATTTTAGAACAAATCGTTGAAAAGGTGCCAGCACCTGCTGGAGATCCAGAAGCACCACTTCAAGCCCTTATTTTTGATTCTCTTTACGATGCGTATCGCGGCGTTATTGCGTACATACGAATTGTTGAAGGAACCGTCAGACCTGGTCAGAAAATTAAAATGATGGCGACGGGGAAAGAATTTGAAGTTCTTGAAGTCGGCGTATTCACACCAAAAGCCATGCCAACAGATGAACTCACAGTTGGAGATGTTGGCTACTTAACCGCTGCGATTAAAAATGTCGGTGATACACGTGTAGGGGATACGATCACAAGTGCGGAAAACCCTGCGAAAGAAGCGCTGCCAGGATACAGAAAGCTAAACCCAATGGTATACTGCGGACTTTATCCGATTGATACAGCGAAATACAACGACTTACGTGAAGCGTTAGAAAAGCTTGAATTAAATGATTCTTCACTTCAATATGAGGCAGAGACATCCCAAGCACTTGGCTTCGGTTTCCGCTGCGGCTTCCTTGGAATGCTTCATATGGAAATCATCCAAGAACGGATTGAACGTGAATTTAAAATTGATCTGATTACGACAGCGCCAAGTGTTATTTATGATGTATATATGACAGATGGAGAAAAAATCGTCGTAGATAACCCGTCCAATCTGCCTGATCCGCAAAAGATTGAGCGAATTGAAGAACCATATGTAAAAGCAACAATGATGGTGCCGAACGATTATGTAGGCTCTGTGATGGAGCTTTGCCAAGGAAAGCGCGGAAATTTCATCGATATGCAGTATCTTGATGCGAACCGTGTGAGCATTGTGTACGAAATTCCTTTGGCAGAGATCGTATACGAATTCTTTGATCAGCTAAAGTCTAACACAAAAGGCTACGCGTCCTTTGATTATGAGCTGATTGGCTATCGTCCATCGACGCTGGTGAAGATGGATATCATGCTGAATGGCGAAAAAATCGATGCCCTTTCCTTTATTGTTCACCGCGATTATGCATATGAACGAGGCAAGATCATTGTAGAAAAGCTAAAAGAACTGATTCCACGCCAGCACTTTGAAGTGCCAGTTCAAGCAGCAATCGGTCAAAAAATCGTTGCTCGTTCCACCATTAAAGCGATGCGTAAAAACGTACTTGCCAAATGTTATGGTGGAGACATTTCCCGGAAAAGAAAGCTTCTTGAGAAGCAAAAAGAAGGGAAAAAGCGCATGAAGCAAGTGGGCTCTGTTGAAGTCCCGCAAGAAGCATTTATGGCCGTGCTGAAGATGGATGACAGCACACCGAAAAAATAACATCCTCAAGGCTGCTTGCTTTACAATGTTCGCCTTGACGTTTATAGTCGATAACAAACAAAGGCGCCGCAGCGATAAACTGCGGCTCTTTACCTGTAAAGAAGGTGTCATCAAATGAAAGCAGCATACATTCACATTCCATTTTGTGAGCACATTTGCCACTATTGTGATTTCAATAAATTTTTCATTAAAACGCAGCCAGTCGATGAATACTTAGCGGCTCTTGAAAAAGAGATGCAGCATACGATCGAACAAAAGGGCGAGCAGGAACTCAAGACGATTTTTATTGGCGGGGGAACCCCGACATCACTGACTGTCAGCCAGCTAGACAAGCTCATGAACAGCATTCACCGTGTATTAAAGCCGACAAAAAACCTGATTGAATTTGCAGTGGAAGCGAACCCAGATGAATTATCACTCGAGAAGCTGCATGTGTTAAAAGAAGCCGGTGTCAATCGGCTGAGTTTTGGTGTTCAAACCTTTGAAGACGATTTGCTCAAAAAAATCGGACGAGTTCATCAAAAAAAGGATGTCCTTACGTCCTTTGAGCGAGCTCGAGCGGTTGGATTTGACAATATTAGCCTCGATCTCATGTTTGGCTTGCCGCATCAAGAAAAGCATCATGTGATGAATTCACTTGAGACGGCTTTCTCGCTGGGTGCAGAGCATTATTCGGTTTACTCACTCATCGTCGAGCCGAAAACCGTTTTTTACAACTTAATGCAAAAGGGAAAACTTCATTTACCGCCGCAAGAACGTGAGGCTGAAATGTATGAGCTTGTGATGGATGAAATGGAGCGCCATGGATTAAAGCAGTACGAAATTAGCAATTACGCTAAACCTGGCTTTGAAAGCCAGCATAACCTGACCTATTGGAGCAATGAAGATTACTTCGGTTTTGGTGCAGGCGCACACGGGTATGTAGATGGCGTCCGAAATGTGAATGCAGGGCCGGTGAAACATTATTTGGAGCTGATTGACCAAACAGGGTTCCCGTATAAGGAAACACATGAGGTCACAAAAGCAGAGCAAATAGAAGAAGAAATGTTTTTAGGTCTTCGAAAGATCGAAGGAGTGAAAAGTGCTGATTTCCAAGCAAAATATGGTACTGCACCAGAAGCACTTTTTCCCACTGTTCTTGAAGAATTAGAAGAAAAAGGCCTCATTGTAAAAGATGACATTGGGATCCGTTTAACAAGAAAAGGAAAATTGTTAGGGAATGAAGTATTTCAAGCGTTTCTCGGTGAGTTATAATTGACATTTTAATTTGAGTTTGGTAATTTTGTTTATACAATTAGCACTCGTTGAAAGAGAGTGCTAACAGGGGTGATGATGATGTTAACAAATCGTCAGCTTTTGATTCTGCAAGTCATCATTAATGACTTTATTCGTTCGGCGCAGCCAGTTGGATCAAGGACTCTTTCTAAAAAAGAAGACATTACATTCAGCTCTGCGACGATTAGAAACGAAATGGCTGATTTGGAGGAACTTGGTTTTATTGAAAAGACCCATTCTTCATCAGGAAGAATTCCTTCCGAAAAAGGATATCGTTATTATGTAGATCATTTGCTCTCTCCGCGAAAACTGTCGTCTAAAGAGCTTGTGCTCATCCAATCGGCCTTTCAGGAGAAAATTTTTGAGCTGGAAAAAACAGTTCAAAAATCGGCGGAAATTTTATCAGATCTCACAAACTATACATCGATTGTGCTTGGTCCAAAGCTAAGTGAAAATCGATTAAAGCAAATTCAGCTTGTCCCTGTTCAGCCGAACAAAGCAGTGGCAATCATGATTACAGACAGCGGACATGTTGAAAACAAAACCATTACCTTCTCTGAGCATCTCGATGTCTCCGATATTGAGAAGCTGATGAATATTTTAAACAGCCGCCTAGCCGGAGTCCCGATGGATCAGCTGAAGGACAGAATGTATAAAGAAGTTGTGATGCTTCTTCGCACGCATTTAAAAGATTATGATCATATTTTAGATGCGCTCGGCAATACATTTACATCGACTCAAAATGAATCAAAACTTTTCTTTGGCGGGAAGATTAATATGTTGAATCAGCCGGAGTTTCATGACATTGACCGCATTCGTTCACTCATGATGCTTATTGAGCAAAAGAATGATGTCATGCAGCTGTTTCATCCAAATCAGCAAGGAATCACCATTAAAATCGGTTCAGAAAACAATTTGGAAGCGATGGAGAATTGCAGCTTAATCACAGCCACTTATTCGATTGATCAAAAATCACTCGGCTCCATTGCTGTCATCGGTCCAACCCGTATGGATTATGGCAGGGTTGTCAGTCTCTTGCATCATGTATCAAAAGACTTGTCAAACGCACTTTCCAATTTGTATGATGAGTAGGGTGATAAAAGATAGGGGCATAGCCCCTTCGTATTTTTGAATCTTTTGAGGGAGGTGAACACAATGTCAGAAGAAAAACAGACACCTGAGCAAGAAGCAGAGGTTGAAGCACAAGAAGAAGCAGTTCAAGCAGATAATGAGGAAGTAACACATGATGAACAGTCTGCCTTCCAAGAAAAAATCGATGAATTGCAACAGCTTCTAGATGAAAAAGAAAACAAAATTCTGCGTGTTCAAGCAGATTTTGAAAACTATAAACGCCGTGCTCGAACTGAAGTGGAGACCGTGCAAAAATATCGTTCTCAACATGTTGTCAGTGATCTTCTCCCAGCTCTTGATAACTTTGAAAGAGCGCTTGGAATTGATCCAGACAATGAGCAGACGAAAAGTTTGTTAGAAGGAATGCAAATGGTTTACCGCCAGCTGGTAGAAGCGTTGAAAAATGAAGGCGTTGAACCAATTGAAGCTGTCGGCAAAGAGTTCGATCCAAACCTTCATCAAGCCGTCATGCAAGTTGAAGATGAAAACTACGATTCAAATATCGTTGTAGAAGAATTGCAAAAGGGCTATAAACTCAAAGATCGAGTTATTCGTCCATCAATGGTAAAAGTAAATCAATAACTACATAATGGGAGGTCATCGAATATGAGTAAAATCATTGGGATTGACTTAGGAACAACAAACTCATGTGTTGCAGTACTTGAAGGCGGCGAGCCAAAAGTCATTGCAAACGCTGAAGGAGCACGTACAACACCATCTGTTGTCGCTTTTAAAAACGGAGAGCGCCAAGTGGGTGAAGTAGCAAAACGTCAATCAATTACAAACCCAAACACGATCATGTCTGTTAAAAGACATATGGGTACAGATTATAAAGTAGAAGTTGAAGGCAAGAACTATACACCGCAGGAAATCTCTGCAATCATTCTTCAACACCTTAAATCTTACGCTGAAAGCTATCTTGGTGAAGAAGTAACAAAAGCTGTTATCACAGTTCCTGCTTACTTCAACGATGCAGAACGTCAAGCAACAAAAGATGCTGGTAAAATTGCAGGTCTTGAAGTAGAACGTATCATCAACGAACCAACAGCAGCTGCACTTGCGTATGGTTTAGATAAAACAGATGAAGATCAAACGATCCTTGTATACGACCTTGGCGGCGGTACATTTGACGTGTCAGTTCTTGAACTTGGAGACGGCGTCTTTGAAGTGCGCTCAACTGCTGGGGACAACCGTCTAGGTGGAGACGATTTTGACCAAGTCATCATTGATCACCTAGTGGCAGAATTCAAAAAAGAAAATGGCATTGATCTTTCTAAAGATAAAATGGCGCTTCAGCGTTTAAAAGATGCTGCTGAAAAAGCGAAAAAAGATCTTTCAGGTGTATCTTCTACACAAATTTCACTGCCATTTATCACAGCTGGAGAAGCAGGACCTCTTCACCTTGAATTAACGTTAACGCGTGCTAAATTCGAAGAGCTTTCTGCAGATCTTGTAGAGCGTACAATGACACCAGTACGTCAATCACTGAAAGATGCTGGTTTATCTGCTAGCGAGATTGATAAAGTCATCCTTGTAGGTGGATCAACTCGTATTCCTGCAGTACAAGAAGCAATCAAAAAAGAAACAGGCAAAGAGCCTCATAAAGGTGTAAACCCTGATGAAGTTGTTGCACTTGGTGCAGCGATTCAAGGTGGAGTTATCACAGGAGATGTCAAAGACGTTGTTCTTCTTGACGTAACACCACTTTCTTTAGGAATTGAAACAATGGGCGGCGTGTTCACGAAGCTGATTGAACGTAATACAACAATTCCAACAAGTAAATCTCAAGTATTCTCAACGGCTGCTGACAACCAAACAGCTGTAGATATCCATGTCTTGCAAGGTGAGCGCCCAATGGCTGCAGATAACAAAACATTAGGCCGCTTCCAATTGACTGATATCCCGCCAGCACCACGCGGCGTACCACAAATTGAAGTATCATTTGATATCGATAAAAACGGTATTGTCAACGTACGTGCGAAAGATATGGGTACAGGCAAAGAGCAAAACATCACAATCAAATCTTCTTCAGGTCTTTCTGATGATGAGATCGAAAAAATGGTCAAAGAAGCAGAAGAAAATGCTGAAGCAGATGCGAAGAAAAAAGAAGAAATCGAAGTGCGCAACGAAGCAGATCAATTAGTGTTTACAACTGAAAAAACATTAAAAGATCTAGAAGGCAAAATCGATGAAGAGCAAGTGAAAAAAGCAAACGACGCGAAAGATGCACTAAAAGCTGCGATCGAAAAAGGCGAGTTTGAAGACATCAAAGCGAAAAAAGATGAGCTGCAAACAATCGTTCAAGAATTAACGACAAAGCTCTATGAAGAAGCTGCAAAACAAGCACAAGCTCAGCAAGAAGGCGCTGAAGGTGCTCAAAAAGCAGATGACAATGTAGTGGATGCAGAATACGAAGAAGTAAACGACGATCAAGAGAAAAAATAATCACCTTTACTTTTGAAAAAGACTGCTGAAACGTACTCGTCAGAAAGTCAAAGTCAGGATCTCTTGGCTTTGACTTTTTTTCTTTTCAACGATGAAAGGAATTGAAAAAAGTTAAATCAAAATGATACAATCGTATTTATGTGAGAAAATCGGGAGTGTGAAGAGATGAGTAAGCGTGATTACTATGAAGTGCTTGGCGTAAGTAAGAGCGCCTCAAAGGACGAAATCAAAAAGGCATACCGCAAGCTTTCAAAAAAGTATCACCCTGATATTAATAAAGAAGCTGGCTCAGATGAGAAATTCAAAGAAGTAAAAGAAGCCTATGAAACCCTTTCTGATGATCAAAAACGTTCGCATTATGACCAGTTCGGTCATACCGATCCAAACCAAGGCTTTGGCGGCGGCGGTTTTGGTGGAGGAGGAGACTTTGGCGGCTTCGGCGGCTTTGATGACATCTTCTCTAGTATTTTTGGCGGCGGAGCGAGAAGAAGAGATCCAAATGCACCACGCCAAGGAGCGGACCTTCAATATACAATGACGCTTTCATTCGAAGAAGCGGCATTTGGAAAAGAAGCAACGATTGAAATCCCTCGTGAAGAATCTTGTGAAACATGTCATGGATCAGGTGCAAAGCCTGGTACGCAGGCGAAAACTTGTTCACATTGCGGCGGATCTGGTCAATTAAATGTTGAACAGTCAACCCCATTTGGTAAAGTGGTCAACCGCAGAGTATGTAACTACTGCAGCGGAACAGGGAAACAAATTGATCATAAATGTTCAACATGCGGCGGATCTGGCAAAGTGCGTAAGCGTAAGAAAATTAACGTGACGATCCCTGCAGGTGTAGATGATGGTCAGCAGCTCAGAGTATCTGGTCAAGGTGAACCAGGTGTAAATGGAGGACCTCCAGGCGATCTATTCGTTGTATTCCATGTGCGTGCGCATGAATTCTTCGAACGTGATGGAGATGACATTTACTGCGAGATGCCGCTCACCTTTGCCCAAGCTGCATTAGGTGACGAAATTGAAGTGCCGACATTACACGGAAAAGTAAAATTAAAAGTTCCTGCTGGCACTCAAACTGGCACGAAGTTTAGACTTAAAGGAAAAGGTGTGAAAAATGTACGCGGCTACGGCCAAGGCGATCAGCATATCGTTGTACGTGTCGTCACACCGACAAATTTAACAGACAATCAAAAAGATATCATTAGAAAATTTGCTGAAGTGAGCGGAAATAAACCGGACGAACAAGAAATGAGCTTTTTCGATAAGGTAAAACGCGCATTTAAAGGCGAGTAAGACGGATAAGGAGTTGGTAGTATTGAAGTGGTCAGAAATTAGCGTCCATACAACAAATGAAGCGGTGGAACCGATCACCAATATTTTGCATGAAGCAGGTGCAAGTGGTGTCGTGATTGAGGACCCGCTTGATTTAGTCAAGGAACGTGAAAATGTATACGGTGAGATCTACCAGCTCGATCCGAATGACTATCCGGATGAAGGTGTCATTGTCAAAGCCTATCTTCCAATGAACAGCTTTTTGATGGAAACGGTAGATGAGATCAAAGAAGCCATCAACAATCTTCTTCTATACGATATTGACCTTGGACGCAATACACTGTCAATTTGTGAAGTAAATGAAGAAGAATGGGCCACCGCATGGAAGAAATACTATCATCCTGTGAAAATTTCTGAAAAATTCACCATCGTTCCAACGTGGGAAGAATATACACCGGTTCATTCTGATGAACTGATTATTGAAATGGACCCTGGAATGGCATTTGGAACAGGTACGCATCCCACAACCGTCCTTTGCATTCAGGCGCTTGAGCGCTATGTAAAGGAAAACGATACGGTGATTGATGTTGGAACAGGCTCTGGGATTTTAAGTGTGGCAGCAGCGATGCTTGGTGCAAAAGACATTCAAGCCTTTGATCTCGACACTGTTGCGGTAGAAAGTGCGAAGCAAAACATCGAACTAAATGGTGTAAGTGATCAAGTGACGGTCAAACAAAACAACTTGCTTGATGGGATTTCAGGTGAGCGTGATGTGATTGTCGCCAACATTCTGGCAGAAGTAATTTTGCGCTTTACAGATCAAGCCTATGACCTATTGAAGAAAGATGGCTATTTCATTACATCAGGCATCATTGGACAAAAGAAATTACAAGTCAAAACAGCATTAGAAGAAGCAGGTTTTGATATTGTTGAAGTGCTGTCAATGGAAGATTGGGTCAGCATTATAGCGAAAAAATAAAGCGAGTAGGTGTCAGGACACGTATGCAACGATATTTTATCGACCTCACGAAAGAAGAAGTGACGTTAAAGGGAGCCATCGTTATAAAAGGTGAAGATGTACATCATCTTTCCAATGTCATGCGGATGAAAGCAGGGCAGGAGATCCTTTGTTTAACAACAGACGGCTTTGAAGCACTCAGTAAAATTGATACAATAACAAAGGAAGAAGTGATTTGTCACCTTGAAAGCTGGACAAATCAAGACAGAGAACTTCCAATTCGGGTGACGATCGCAAGCGGTCTTCCAAAAGGAGATAAGCTTGAGCTCATTATCCAAAAAGGCACAGAGCTTGGCGCAAGTGCTTTTATCCCATTTCAAGCGGCTCGTTCTATTACAAAGCTTGACCAAAAAAAGTCACATAAAAAACGAGAGCGCTGGGAGAAAATCGCGAAAGAAGCAGCAGAGCAGTCCTACCGGAATATCATTCCGCGTGTTTATTCAGTATCAACGTTTAAAGAGCTGACGCAATTAGCTGGTGAATTCGATAAATGTGTCGTTGCATACGAAGAATCATCGAAAGAAGGAGAGCAAAGCCGCTTTCAAACTGTGCTTCAACAGATGAAAGGCGGACAAACCTTGTTAGTGGTTTTTGGCCCTGAAGGCGGTTTGGCAGAAAAGGAGATTGAAGAGCTTGAAACGCTTGGTGCAGTCATTTGCGGGCTCGGACCACGCATTTTAAGAACGGAAACCGCTCCTTTATACGCGCTTTCCGCTATATCTTATCAAACAGAGTTATTAAGAGGTGAATCATGATGGGAACAGTAGCGTTCCATACACTTGGCTGTAAGGTCAACCACTATGAAACAGAGGCGATCTGGCAGCTGTTTAAAGAAGCTGGCTATGAAAGAAAAGAGTATGAATCAAAAGCAGACGTATATGTCATTAATACATGTACGGTCACGAATACAGGCGATAAGAAAAGCCGCCAAGTCATTAGAAGAGCCATTCGTCATAACCCGGATGGTGTCATTTGTGTAACTGGCTGCTATGCGCAAACATCTCCAGCAGAAATCATGGCGATTCCTGGTGTTGATATTGTGGTTGGAACACAGGACAGACATAAATTACTAGGTTATATAGAAGAATACCGCAGAGAAAGACAGCCGATCAACGGGGTAGGCAATATCATGAAAGCACGTGTGTTTGAAGAACTTGATGTTCCTGCCTTTACAGACAGAACGCGCGCTTCATTAAAAATCCAAGAAGGCTGTAACAACTTCTGTACATTCTGCATTATTCCTTGGGCACGCGGCCTTCTTCGTTCTCGCGACCCAGAAGAAGTCATCAATCAAGCACAGCAGCTTGTTGATGCAGGCTATAAAGAAATTGTGCTTACAGGTATTCACACAGGCGGATACGGAGAAGACTTAAAGGATTATAACTTTGCGAAGCTTCTGAGAGCATTAGATGAACGTGTTATTGGCTTAAAACGAATCCGTATTTCATCTATTGAAGCTAGTCAAATTACAGATGAAGTGATTGAAGTGCTTGATCAGTCAGATAAAATTGTCAGACACTTACACATCCCGCTTCAATCTGGCTCAAATACTGTGCTAAAAAGAATGCGCCGTAAATATACGATGGAATTCTTTGCAGAGCGTTTAACAAAGCTGAAAAAAGCATTGCCAGGACTTGCTGTCACCTCTGATGTAATCGTAGGATTCCCTGGGGAAACAGAAGAAGAGTTCTTGGAAACGTACAATTTTGTCAAAGACCATCAATTCTCTGAGCTGCACGTCTTCCCTTACAGCAAACGTACAGGTACGCCGGCTGCAAGAATGGAAGATCAAGTGGATGAAAATGTGAAAAACGAACGTGTACACCGTTTGATCGCTCTTTCTGACCAGCTTGCGAAAGAGTATGCATCTGCATATGAAGGTGATGTGCTAGAAATTATTCCGGAAGAATCCTTCAAAGAACAAGAAGGAAACCACAATCTTTATGTTGGTTATACCGATAACTATATGAAGGTTGTTTTTGAAGGAACAGAGGACATGATCGGCCGTCTGGTCAAAGTGAAAATTACGAAAGCGGGTTATCCTTATAACGAAGGACAATTCGTTCGCATCAGCGATGATGTGAAGCCAGACAAAGTGAGAATGACCTCATAATAGATAAAAAACCGGCAGCCAAAAAGGCAAGCCGGTTTCTTTTATTTTGACTGATTCGGCATGAGACACAAGATTAATGCGTGAAAAGGGCGTATGAACGGGAAGAAGAGGAGAGAGCTTGCCACATTAAACAGCAGACTGAAATGCGCAATCTGCTGGGCGGGTGAGCTTGCGAGAAGGGCGACAACCTCTGTGATCAGGGCGAGAAACGGGAGGCATAAAAGAACCCCCAGTACATTAAACACGACGTGTGCATAAGCCGTTTGACGCGCTGCGTAGCCGCCAGATATCGCAGCCATCACAGCCGTAATACATGTCCCAATATTGGAACCTAACACAAAGCTGATGCCTTCCTGAAGTGCCACAGTTCCTTCGTTCATAAATCCCATTAAAATGCCGATACAGACGGAGCTCGAATGAACAATCGCTGTGAAAATGGTACCCGAAAGCAGCGCTGTCCAGTCTGAATGCTGCATCATTTCAAGAAAACGCAATGTCTCAGGCTGGCTTGTCATCATCCCTGCAATTTTCGAAAAGCCTTGTATGCAAAAAAAGATCATCCCGAGCCCAAATAAACTTTTTCCTGCATGTCTAAAAGATGTCCTGCCAAAAAGGATGCATACAAGACCGGCTATGATCAAAACCCACATGAACACGTCCATTTTAATAGCGATAAATTCTGTCGTAAACGTGGAGCCAATATTGGTTCCAAGAATCATAGGGATTGATTTTTTAAAAGAGAGAATGCCTGTACTGACAAAGCCGATGACGATGACCATAAATGCCGAACTGCTTTGTAGAACCCCTGTAAACACAATGCTGACCAAGAATGCTTTGACCGGGTGATCTGTAAAGAGAAGAAGTGATTTCTCAATACGAGACGACGCAAGCGCCATTAATCCTTTTCTCAGCAAACCCATTGACCATAAAAAAATGAAAATAAGTGCACAAAAATAAATGATCGCCATCATAGAAAAGTCCTCCTCTTACCAATGAATATATGGACTTGTCTACCTGCTCATGACGAAAATATATTTCCAAATCACTTAGTTGACCTCACACAAGGCTTATATTATAATGTCTAGGTACATGTTTTGCATGTATATCTTTTTTTAATGCAGTCGATTGGTGTATTCGGAGGGAGGGAAAGAGAATGTCAAAAACGGTCGTTAGAAAAAACGAATCGCTTGAAGATGCTCTTCGTCGCTTTAAACGCAGTGTATCCAAAACTGGAACATTGCAAGAAGCAAGAAAGCGTGAATTTTATGAAAAGCCTAGCGTAAAGCGCAAGAAAAAGTCTGAAGCTGCTAGAAAACGTAAATTCTAAAGAGGGTGGATTTTATGAGTCTTCTTGAGCAATTAAATTCTGATATGAAGCTTATGATGAAAAACCGTGAGAAAGACAAGCTTGTTGTCATTCGTATGGTAAAGGCTTCGCTGCAAAATGAAGCAATTAAGCTTAAGAAAGACAGTTTGACCGGCGATGAGGAACTAACCGTCCTTTCCCGCGAGATTAAGCAACGTAAAGACTCCCTCCATGAATTTTCGAAAGCTAATCGCTTAGATTTAGTAGATAAAGTTCAAAAAGAGATTGACATTTTAGACGTTTATTTACCTGAACAGCTTTCTGAAGAAGAACTGCAAACGATCGTGAAAGAAACGATTGCTGAAACAGGTGCTTCCTCAAAGGCTGACATGGGTAAAGTCATGAGCGCTATTATGCCAAAAGTAAAAGGTAAAGCTGATGGAGCTGTCATTAACAGACTTGTCAGCGAGCAGCTGTCTCAATAAAAAAGTATCCTTCTATTGTTAGAAGGGTACTTTTTTTATGCCTTCATGATTCTGTCATATAAAAATGAAACCTATGATACATTTGTAACGTATGTAAAGGAACAGTAAAATGGAAGAAAGAGAGGAGGGATCACCAAATAGATGAAAAAAATAAAAATTTCTATTGCTCTCTTCAGTTGTTTTATAATATGCTTGTTATTAGGGGTTCAATTGACCGCGAAATCAGCAGATCAGAAAGTTCATGTTATCCCAATTGAAGATACAGTAGAAAAAGGACTTTCTAAATTCATTGAACGATCGTTTGAGCAGGCAAAGGCGGAGCGGGCGAAGCATATTATTCTCGACATCAATACACCGGGTGGTGCAGTCGATGCAGCGCTTGAGATCGCAGATACCATTCGTGCTTCCGATATCCCAGTGACAGCGTTTGTCAATCATAGAGCGCTTTCAGCCGGGGCCTTCATCGCGCTAAATGCCGATCAAATTTATATGACCCCGAATGGAAAGATGGGGGCTGCTGCGATCATTGATGGAGAAGGTAATGCTGCCGATCAAAAATCTGAATCTCTATGGCTTGCTGAAATGAGTGATGCTGCCGAAAAGCAGGGGCGTGATCCAAAGTATGCTCTTGCCATGGCGGATGTAGATATAGACGCAAAAGAAGCCGGTGCACCAAAAGGGGAATTGCTCACCTTTAACACAGACCGGGCGCTTCAATTCGGGTATGCAGAAGGTGAAGCAAAAAATATGGATGACTTGCTTCAGAAGCTGAAATTAACAGACGCTTCTGTTCAATACGATGAAGTGAGCTTTGCTGAAAAGGTTGCGCGTTTTCTTACGCACCCAATTGTCATTCCGATCCTTTTATCCATTGCAAGTTTAGGGTTAATTGTTGAGCTCTATTCTCCTGGCTTTGGAGTCCCGGGCACCATGGGAGTGACAGCGCTTCTTCTATTCTTTTATGGTCATCTCGTGGCAGGTTTTGCAGGATATGAGACGTTGTTCCTGTTTTTGGCAGGGATTGCACTCATCATTCTGGAATTGTTTTTGCCAGGGGGAATCGTAGGTGTCATTGGACTGATCTGTGTCGTTGTCAGCTTATTTTTAGCAGCTGGAAGCTTTACAGAAATGGCGATTTCCATCTTGATTGCCACTGCTGTTTCAATCATAGCAGTTATTTTATTGACAAAGGTGTTGGGGAAACGTATGAAATTCTTTAAAAAGTTCATTTTAACCGATTCAACCAATAAGGAAAGCGGTTATGTCTCAAATGAAACAAGAGAAGATCTTGTTGGACAAATCGCAGTGACAGCAACTGCACTTCGTCCATCTGGTACGATCGTATTCGGAGATGAGCGCATTGATGTTGTGTCAGAAGGTGCATTTATCGATAAGGATGAGCAAGTAAAAATTGTGAAAGCGGAAGGCTCACGCATTGTCGTGAGGAAAGTATAGATATACTGATTTTAGAGGAGGAATAAAATGGATCCATCTACTTTACTATTATTTGTGATTATCGCAGCAGGTTTGATTGTTCTTTCGATCTTTTTCACCTTTGTACCGGTGATGCTGTGGATTTCTGCCCTAGCGGCTGGCGTAAAAGTGAGCATTTTTACACTTGTAGGAATGAGACTGCGCCGAGTCATTCCAAACCGAGTGGTCAACCCGCTCATCAAAGCACATAAAGCAGGTCTTGATGTGACGATTAACCAACTGGAGAGCCACTATCTTGCAGGTGGTAACGTGGACCGAGTTGTGAACGCATTAATTGCAGCTCAACGTGCGAATATCGAATTGAACTTTGCCCGCTGTGCAGCCATCGACCTAGCAGGCCGTGATGTACTAGAAGCAGTTCAAATGAGTGTAAACCCTAAAGTCATTGAAACACCATTTATCTCTGGTGTTGCGATGGACGGGATTGAAGTCAAAGCAAAAGCACGTATTACAGTTCGTGCAAACATCGACCGACTTGTCGGTGGTGCAGGGGAAGAAACAATTATTGCCCGTGTAGGTGAAGGGATTGTCTCGACAATCGGTTCATCAGATAATCATAAAAAGGTTCTTGAGAATCCTGATATGATTTCTCAAACGGTTCTTGGTAAAGGATTAGATTCAGGTACTGCATTTGAAATTCTCTCGATTGATATCGCAGATGTGGATATCGGTAAAAACATCGGGGCGATTCTGCAAACAGACCAAGCAGAAGCAGACAAAAATATTGCACAGGCGAAAGCAGAAGAACGCCGCGCAATGGCTGTTGCACAAGAGCAAGAGATGCGTGCGAAAGTTGAAGAAATGCGCGCGAAAGTTGTAGAAGCAGAGGCTGAAGTACCACTTGCAATGGCTGAAGCATTACGTGAAGGCAATATTGGTGTCATGGACTACATGAACATTAAAAATATCGATGCTGATACGGATATGAGAGATTCATTTGGTAAAATGACAAAAGGTCCATCTGATAATGAAAACAAATAAGCATCCTCTCACGCTTTAAGGAGGGAGCCCATTGGACATTCTATTTGAAAATCCGCTACTAATTGCGATTATCATCGGTATCATCTCTGCCGTCTTTGGGAAGATCGGCAAACAAGAGGAAAACGAAGAGCAGAATCAGCAAAAGAAGCCCGCTCCTCAGCGTAAGCCGGTGCCCCAGAAACAAACAAAGCAAACAAGTCCAGATCCAGTCGTGACGGATCAGCTGGACGATTTCGGTGATGTACATGATCATGGCGGGATGAAGAAAAAAACATCTCAGTCCTTACAAGATCGTTATACAGCTACACTTGCCGAAATGGAAGAAAGAAAAAACGAGCTGAACAAAGAGTTCCAATCGCTTGAAAGAGAGCTGACAAGGCCAAAGGCTGCATCTGCTGAAGTGAGGCCAAAAATCATTGAGAATCTGAACCAAGATACAATTGTTCAAGGAATGATCCTTGGAGAAGTATTTGGAGAGCCGCGCGCGAAAAAGCCGCACAGAACGATGAAACGATAAAGAAAAACGGTATGATATATTCATACCGTTTTTTAATGATATAAGAAAGGGCGGAATTATGGATAAGTGTTGTTCTAATTGCTTTGTTGACAAGCAATTTAAAAATTATATAACTTCTAATGGATTCTTAAGCAATTGTGATTTTTGCCAGATGAAAGATACAAAGTGCATTTATTTAGATAATGAAATATTCTCTAAATTATTTAAATTTTTAAAAAATATTTATGGGATTCATCCTAATAGAAGAAGTAAAGATCTTTTTTACATATTAAGTATTGATTGGGGACTATTTGAATACAATTTCGATAATGACCTTATTAAAAGATTGTGCGCTAATTATGACATGGATGTGAAAGAGTATTATGTCATTAAGATTGATTTTGAACATTTGATTATAAAATGGCATGAATTTAGAGAAAACATTAAACATGAGCATCGATTTATCAATAGACTGCCACTAGAAATTGAGACCTTATTTAAGGAAAAAAGTAGGAACTCAAAAATTTTAGAAAAAGGTGAGATTTTTTATCGGGCTAGAATAGGCAGTGGCGATAAAAATGTCTCGATTCCATTTGATGCTAACTTATCTGATATGGGGATGCCGCCTCTAGATATGGTGAGGATGGGCAGAGCAAATCCTGATGGTATACGCTACCTTTATTTAGCAAATAAAAAAGAGACAGCTATAGCAGAAGTGAGACCGTGGTGTGGGGCAGAAGTGACAATTGGTGATTTTGAATTAATGGATAATATTTTATGTATGGATTTCTCTTATTCTTCTCAAATGAGTTTGTTTAAGGTTATAAATTCTGAGCAATCTGAAACTGTTATGAGTGAAATTGCTTTCTTTGACAATCTTAGTGATGAAATGTCTAAACCAATCTCTCCAAATGAATCATATTTGGAGTATATACCAACTCAATTTATTACTGAAGTTATAAAATCCGTTGGTTATGAGGGTATGATTTTTAATAGTTCTTTAAGTGATGGATTAAACGTAATTTTATTTAGTCAAGAGTGTATAGATATTGTCAAAACAGATATTTATAAGGTTCACAGTATTAAGTATGATTTTCTCAAAACAGATGATTATACAGTAGTTGAGTAGCACTCTTAACTGCATTTATAAAGTCTCTTCATGAGGCTTTTTTATTTTTCATTATTCGTACTTCTTCATCATTAAGAGCACTTCTTAAATACTGATCGTCCACTGGCTCTTTTACGGGATTCATTAGCATGATATGAACCCCTGAGGAATAGGATGATATAGAGGCTTTCTCATCAGTCTCACCATCTTTCAGTTTGATCTCATACACATGAGGTGGGAAGGGGTTCTTATTGAATGGGAAAAAGAAAAAATCGACTTAAAGCATGGCTGACAAGAACACTTGAAATCCCTCCAGACGTGATGATGGATCTTCCCCGTATTACGATGGTTGGCAGACTCCACATTTACATAGAGAACCATAAAGGGCTTTTGCTTTTCAGTGATCAAGAGGTAAGGCTGATGCTCAAACAGGGACAATGCATTATTTCAGGGAAAGATTTTGTGATTAAAACGATTTTGCCAGAAGAGATTTTATTGGAAGGGAAAATCGATGAGGTCCGTTATATTGATTCTTAACTGACGGAGGGGAGAAGCGTGAAGAATAAATGGTTCGGCTATTTTATTGGCAGAGTGGAAGTGGAGATCAAAGGAAATGGCATTGAGCGGCTCATCAATGAGTGCACGAGGCAGGGGATCACAATGTTTCAAGTGAGCCGCCGTCAAGACAGCGTGCGCTTATTTATTCGCCTATCAGATGTACATGCCTTCAGAAAGGTACGCAGACATCATGACGTGACATGTTCATTTCATCAAAAGAAGGGCTTTCCGTTTCTACTTCTTTGGTCAAGGAAGAATATCGGATTTACCCTTGGGATTGTATGCTTTCTAGTGACGATATTGGCTCTTTCAAACATGGTATGGAAAATTGATATTAAAGGAGCCAATCCAGAAACTGAACATCAAATGAGAAAGCATTTAGACGACATTGGGGTGCAAAAAGGACGTTTTCAGTTTCTAATGGGAACACCTGAAAAAATTCAAAAATCCCTGACAACCAATATTCAAAGCATCACATGGGTCGGCGTTGAACTAAACGGCACAACCTTTCAAATGAAAGTTGTGGAAAAAAATGAACCCGAAAAAGAAAAATACACGAGTCCTCAGCATATCGTCGCCAAGAAAAAGGCTGTCATCACGAGAATGTATGTAGAAAAAGGGGAGCCGCTCGCCGCGGTTGATGAACATGTAAAGAAAGGACAGATGCTTGTCTCTGGACTCATTGGCAGCGAAGATCAGCAGAAAACGGTAGGAGCCAAAGCGAAAATCTATGGTGAAACGTGGTATCGTTCTGAAGTTTCTGTCCCTCTTCGAACATCTTTTGACGTCTTTACGGGTAAAATGAAGACAAAGCACAAGCTCTCCGCATTTGGAGGCTCACTGCCATTTTGGGGCTTTTCTTTTAAAAAGGATGATTTCAAGCAGCCAAAAACAGAAACAGAAGTTCATCCGCTTCATTTCTTAAACATGCAGCTCCCATTCTCTTATGAAAAGGAAATCACACGTGAAAGTGAGAAAATAAATCGAGAATACACAAATAAAGAAGCGGTTCAAGCAGGGATTAAAATGGGTAAAAAAGAATTAGAAGAGAAGCTAGGTCAAACAGGAGAGGTGAAAAGTGAAAAAGTTTTGCACGAGACAACAGGGAATGGTAAAGTTAAGTTAATCATCCTTTACCAAGTAATAGAAGATATTGTTCAACCAACACCTATTGTTCAGGGAGACTAGAGAATGACAGAACATTTACTTGAGATTCAACAAAAATTGGATAGTCCAAACGAAGCGATTGCTTTATTTGGCAATCAAGATGCTTATCTGAAACTAATGGAAAACGAGCTGAACGTCTCCGTTATTACGCGTGGAGAAAAAGTGTATGTTTCTGGTGAGGAAGCATCGAGAGATACAGTAAGCCGTTTGATCACATCTCTTTTACATCTCATCCGTAAAGGAATCGAGATATCTGAACGGGATGTCGTCTATGCCATTAAAATGGCGCAAAAAAACAAGCTGAATTATTTTGAGAATATGTATGAAGATGAAATTACGAAAAATGCCAAAGGAAAGTCGATCAGGGTGAAAACAATCGGCCAGCGGGAATATGCTGCGGCGATGAAAAAAGATGACCTGGTCTTTGGAATTGGACCAGCTGGTACAGGGAAGACGTATTTGGCAGTCGTCAATGCGGTACATTCATTAAAAAATGGACATGTGAAACGGATTATCCTGACAAGACCAGCTGTTGAAGCAGGAGAGAGTCTTGGCTTTTTACCAGGCGATCTAAAGGAAAAGGTAGATCCTTATTTAAGACCACTATATGATGCCTTGCATGATGTGCTTGGCAGTGATCATACGGAACGTTTAATCGAGCGCGGCGTGATTGAAATAGCGCCCCTTGCCTATATGAGAGGCCGGACGCTTGATGATGCATTTGTTATTTTAGATGAAGCGCAGAATACAACACCTGCCCAAATGAAAATGTTTTTGACGAGACTTGGGTTTGGTTCTAAAATGGTCATTACAGGAGATATTACACAGATTGATCTGCCAAAGGGCATGCAATCAGGTCTTGCGGCTGCAAAGGACATGCTTGCAGAGATCAAGGGCATCTCATTTATTGAATTAGACCAGACAGATGTGGTCAGACACCCGCTTGTGGCGAAGATCATTGGCGCATACGAAAAGCAAAAATGAACTGAGTGACCCGATCGTCTTCATCGGGTCATTTTGTTTCGATCGTGGTTTAAAGTAAAAAAGGAGGTACTTTCCTTGAGAAAGAATCAAAAAGGCAGTAAGCGCAAAAGACTGCTGTCTAAAAAAGAACCTCAGAAAATGGAGCGCTCACGTTATTTAAATGTTTTGCTGTACGCTGCTTTAGCAGCTATTTTATTCGTGGTCCTCTTCTTCCATGTAAAGCCTGAATCGCTCGACTTAGATTTATTTTCTGTGAGCGAACAGACCATCTATTCTCCGTCAACCGTTGATGATCAAGAAGCGACAGAAGAAAAGAAACAAGAAGCAACAGATCAAGTGGAAGATCAATATACGCTCAAAAAAGCGTATTCTGATAATCGTGTAGACCTCATCTCATCCCTCTTTGAAGCCATTAAAGAAGAGAAGAAAGCAGCTGATGATAAAGAGAAAGCGCCATCAGATCAAGAAATGGTCAAGCGTGTCAAAGAAAAGCTCACAACAGATATGCAGGAAGCTGTTTCGGATCAATCCATCAAAGCACTGCTTCAGGCAAGTGATGAGAATCTCTCATTTACTAAAGATTCCATCATCACAGTGGTGAATTCACTGATGAGTAAAGAAATCACAGCAGCGAAACTACAAGATGAGAAAAAACAAGTCAAAACAGAGCTTGAAAATAATTCGATTCCATCAAAATACTTAAATGCAGCGAAAGAAATCGGTGAATTTGCGATCATCCCAAACTATGTATTTGACCCAGTGGCAACAGAGAAGAAAAGACAGGAAGCGGCTGACAATATTCAGCCAGTGCAAATTAAGCAAGGGCAAATCTTAGTTGAAGAAGGAGAGCTCATCGACCGGGAAGTTTATCGCAAATTAGAACTCACGGGTCTATTAAACAGCTCAAATTTATTTAAGCCTGTAAGTGGTCTTTTCATATTAATTGGCCTGTTCTTAGCAGCGATTATTCATTCCCTTGAATCGAGAAAAAAGTCGCTTGTCCATAAGAATAAGTCATTACTGCTCTATTCGCTTATTTTTACGATTATTTTAATGATCATGGAAGTGTTCAGTCTCTTCCAGGAAACGAAATATACAACGATAGGCTATGTTGTGCCAGTGGCACTTGGCACGATGCTGATCAAACTGCTCATTAATGAGCGGTTAGCAATCTTCTCCGGTCTTGTATTTGCTCTTTGCGGCAGTATGATGTTTAATCAAGGAGTAACCGGCGTCTTTAACTATGTGATCTGCGCCTATTATCTGATGAGCGGGATGGCGGGTATTTTATTTTTAAGAAAACATAATGCAAGATCAAAAATATTGCAGGCTGGGCTTTTGGTGGCCTTGGTGAATGTACTTGTGGTTTTATCCATTACACTGATCCAAAACTCTTCACCATCAGGCTTGAAATCGGTGTGAACCTCATAATGGCGATAGTGTCAGGGTTTGCATCATCTATCTTGGTCATTGGGTTAATGCCTGTTTTTGAGAGCATGTTTGGCATTCTTTCCACAATGAAGCTGATTGAATTATCTAACCCAAATCATCCGCTCCTCAAAAAGATTTTAACCGAGACACCAGGTACATATCATCATAGTGTCATGGTGGCGAATTTAGCGGATGCTGCATGTGAAGCAGTCGGTGCAAACGGTCTTTTAGCAAGGGTCGGCGCTTATTATCATGACATTGGAAAAACGAAAAGACCGCAATACTTTATCGAAAACCAAATGAACATTGATAATCCGCATGACAAGCTTTCTCCTCAGCTGAGTAAAAATATTATTATTGCCCATACGACAGATGGCGCTGATATGCTGAGAGAAAAGAAGTTTCCTGAAGAGCTTGTCGACATTGCAGAACAGCATCACGGAAAGTCTCTTTTAAAGTTCTTTTACTATAAGGCAAAAGAGCGTGATGATCAGGTGACAGAAGAAGAATTCCGTTATCCTGGTCCAAAGCCGCAATCAAAAGAAGCAGCGATTATTTCTGTGGCTGATAGCGTTGAAGCGGCGGTTCGTTCCATGCATAATCCAAATCCAGAGCGGATTGAAAAGCTTGTCAAAGGCATTATTTCAGATAAAATGCAGGACGGGCAATTTAGTGAATGTGACCTGACATTTAAAGAATTAAATATTATTAGCCAAACGATTTGTACAACATTAAAGGGGATTTTCCATTCTCGGATTGAATATCCAGATGCCCCGAAGCAGAAGGTGAAGTAAATGACATTGTTAATCGATTTAATAGATGAAACAGGACAAGTATCAAAAGAGCAGCTTGAAGAAGTGGAAAAGCTTCTTCAGTTTGCTGCAGACGAACTTGAGGTCAAGGATCAAGCGGAAGTATCAGTGACGATCGTTTCGAATGAAGAAATTCATCAAATCAATAAAGAATACCGCGGAAAAGACGCACCAACGGATGTGATCTCCTTTGCACTTGAAGAAGAAGGAGAAGGGGAGATTGAAATCATTGGAGCGGATGATATCCCGCCTGTACTTGGTGACATTATCATTAGTGTGGATCGAACGAAAGAGCAGGCGGAGGAATATGGACATTCCTTTATGAGAGAGCTTGGATTCTTAACGATTCATGGCTTCCTCCATTTGCTCGGGTTTGATCATATGACAGAGGAAGATGAAAAAGAAATGTTCGCCAAACAGACAAAAATCTTGGATGATTATGGCCTTTCGAGATCATCGTAAGAAAAGAAGGCCGCTCGCCCGTTTTTTTCGGAGTTTTTACTATGCATTTAGAGGAATATGGCGAACTTTCTTAAATGAACGGAATTTTCGATTTCACACAGTCGCAGCCATCATCGTGGTGATCTGCGGCTTTTGGTTCCGCATTGAACCATTTGAATGGCTGATCGTTCTTCTTCTATGCGGGGGGATGTTTGCGCTTGAACTTGTCAATACAGCCATTGAACATACAGTGGATCTGATGACAGAAGAAAGGCACCCGCTTGCAGAGAGAGCGAAGGACGCTGCGGCAGGCGCTGTTTGCGTTTACGCCGCGATTTCGGTTATGATTGGATTGATCATCTTCTTACCGAAGATCATGCAATAGAACAATATTACTATTTATTAACATTTTTAGAAATGGGCGTGAAAATGTCACGTGAATTATGTAAAATATAAATGTGACAGTGGTACCATTTCTTCTGAAAGTGGGAACTAGGAATGAACAAACAAGAGTTGATTTCAGAAGCAATCAAAGCAAGAGATTTTGCATATGTACCCTATTCTAAATTCAAAGTCGGTGCAGCATTACTGTCGAATGATGGAAAAGTGTATGGTGGCTGCAACATTGAAAATGCAGCATATGGTATGTGTAATTGTGCGGAAAGAACAGCACTTTTTAAAGCCTATTCAGAAGGCATTACATCTTTTCAAATGTTAGCAGTGGTGGCTGATACAGACCGGCCTGTTTCGCCGTGCGGCGCATGCAGACAGGTCATTTCAGAGCTATGTGCACCTGATATGCCAGTGATTCTAACGAACTTAAAAGGACATATATACGAAACAACAGTAAACGAACTATTGCCAGGAGCATTTTCACCGGAGGATTTAAATGACTAACGAAAGCTTCAAATCAGGATTTGTATCAATTATTGGAAGACCAAATGTAGGGAAATCAACCTTTCTTAATCGTGTTATTGGACAAAAGATCGCCATCATGAGCGATAAGCCCCAAACGACGCGAAACAAAGTGCAAGGTGTCCTGACAACGAACACATCACAAACGATCTTTATCGATACACCGGGGATTCATAAACCTAAGCATAAGCTTGGTGATTTTATGATGAGGGTGGCTCAAAATACACTGAAGGAAGTCGACCTGATCTTATTTATGATCAACGCACAGGAAGGCTATGGCAAAGGTGATGAATTCATCATTGAACGACTAAAGCAAACATCTACACCGGTGTTCCTTGTCGTGAATAAAATTGACCAAATTCATCCAGATGAACTGTTTCTTTTAATTGATGAATACCGTACACGTTATCCATTCAAGGAAATTGTGCCAATTTCAGCTCTTGAAGGAAACAATATCGACACGCTTCTTCAGCAGATTGAAGGTTATCTTCCAGAGGGCCCTCAATTTTATCCGGCAGATCAAGTAACAGATCATCCAGAACGGTTTATTATTTCTGAATTAATTCGTGAAAAAGTGCTGCATTTAACGAGAGAAGAGATTCCGCACAGTATTGCGGTTGCGATTGAATCGATTAAGCCAGATGAAAATGGCAAGATCCATGTCGCGGCAACCATTGTCGTAGAACGTGATTCGCAAAAAGGGATCGTCATTGGTAAACGAGGCAGCTTGTTAAAAGAAGTGGGACAAAAAGCGCGCAGAGATATTGAAGCACTTCTAGGCTCAAAAGTGTATTTAGAGCTTTGGGTCAAAGTTCAGAAGGACTGGCGTAATAAATCCACTCACCTTCGTGACTTCGGATTTAGAGAAGACGAATATTAAAAAATCGCTGCATTTGTCAGCAAATCTGACAATGGTGCGGTTCGATTAGTAAAAATTGTTTATCATGAAATGGAGGTAGCCTGGTCAAGATAAAATTAATATGTTGGATGTAGCGTTGCTGCTTCTAATAAAGAAAGGTGGGGTTTTTATGTTGAATTTTACATGGAACGTATTTTCACAAACAGGAAGCGTTGACACGTATCTGCTTTTCAAAGAGTTAGAAAAGGAGAACCTGGAAAGACCCGATGTACTTGAAGAAGAAATAGCACGATTTGATTTTCCAATCTTATAATTCTTGACCCCCTCCAGCGCTCGGAGTGTAGACAAATGCTCATTAAAAGTGAAGGAATCGTCCTTAGAACAACAGATTATGGCGAAACAAACAAAATTGTCACGCTGCTCACTAGAGAACATGGAAAAATTGGCGTAATGGCAAGAGGCGCAAAAAAATCAAACAGCCGCCTGTCAGCCATAAGCCAGCCGTTTTTATACGGCACCTTTCTTATCCAATCATCAACAGGACTTGGAACGCTCCAGCAAGGCGAAATGATTGAAAGTATGCGGGCCATTCGGGAAGACTTATTTCTGACCGCATATGCCGCATATATGACGGAATTGATTGATAAAGGGACAGAAGAAAAAAAGCCAAACCCTTATTTGTTTGAGCTTCTGCTTCAATCTCTGCGTCATCTCAACGAAGGCACAGATGCTGATATTATTTTATTTATCGTAGAGGTTAAAATGTTATCAGTGATGGGGATGAAACCTGAACTTGATCAATGTGTTCACTGTGGTCAAAAAGAAGGGCAGTTCCATTTCTCGATAAGAGATAACGGCTTCATTTGCCAAAATTGTTTTTCGAAAGATCCATATAGACTGCCCTTATCCCCCGCAGCTGCAAGGCTGCTCCGTTTGTTTCATTATTTTGATTTATCAAGGCTTGGTCAGGTTGATGTGAAGCCTCAGACGAAACAAGAAATTCGTCAAGTGCTTGATCACTACTATGACGAATATTCCGGCCTCTATTTAAAATCAAAAAAATTCATGAATCAGATGGAATCCATGAAAAAGCTAATGGGTGACGAAAACAAAAGTTGACATCTCCCATGACTTTTTGTAAGATCATCTAAGATAAAATATGTTGCATTGATAGAAAGAAGTACTTACGTAAAATCCATAAAAGCGACCTTAGGGCGGTGTGAGCTAAGGATGGAGGCGTAACGAAAGGCATTCTTGAGCAACGTAAAACAAAGCGGCTGGATGCTACGACACCAGCAAATAGGGTGGAACCGCGGGAAAAACTCTCGTCCCTATGTTTGCAAAGAACCTTGCGAGCATAGAGACGGGAGTTTTTGTGTTCTTTTACAAGGTTCTAATCCCACCCGCCATACATAGCGGTTGGTGTAGAAAAGATGGAGGTGCGATCATTGAATATTCAAGACATGATTTTGACGCTGCAAAAGCATTGGTCAAATGAAGGCTGCGTATTAATGCAGGCGTATGACACAGAAAAAGGTGCCGGAACGATGAGTCCATACACGTTCCTCAGAAGCATCGGCCCAGAGCCGTGGAAGGTAGCATATGTAGAGCCTTCAAGACGCCCGGCTGATGGCAGATATGGAGAAAACCCAAATAGATTGTATCAGCATCATCAATTTCAAGTGATCATTAAGCCATCACCTGACAATATTCAAGAACTATATCTTGAATCATTGAAAGCACTTGGCATTGACCCGCTGAAACATGATATTCGTTTTGTGGAAGATAACTGGGAAAATCCATCTCTTGGCTGTGCAGGACTTGGCTGGGAAGTATGGCTTGATGGGATGGAAATTACGCAATTCACGTATTTCCAACAAGTCGGCGGATTAGAATGTAAGCCTGTTTCTGTTGAAATCACATACGGTATTGAACGTCTTGCTTCTTACATCCAGGACAAAGAAAATGTCTTCGATCTTGAATGGACAGACGGATTTACGGTCAGAGATTTATTCTTAATGGCTGAATATGAGCACTCTGTTTATACATTTGAAACATCTAATACTGACATGCTGTTCGAGCTATTTACAACCTATGAGAAAGAAGCACACAGTCAAATGGACAAAGGACTTGTTCACCCGGCATACGATTATGTCCTCAAATGCTCTCATACGTTTAACCTGCTCGATGCAAAGGGCGCTATTTCTGTGACTGAGCGGACTGGTTATATCGGAAGAGTGCGTCAGTTAGCAAGAAAAGTAGCCAAAACCTATTATGAAGAACGCGAAAAATTGGGATTCCCTATGCTAAAAGAGGAGGCGGCTTCTCATGAATAAACAAGATGTATTACTTGAAATCGGCTTAGAAGAGATGCCGGCTCGTTTCATGCCAGAAAGCACAAAACAGCTAGGTGAGAAAGTAAAAGCATGGTTTGAAACGCAAAATATTTCATTCGAAGAGACTGCTTTATTCAACTCACCAAGACGTCTTGCTGTACTTGTGAAAGGTGTTGCAGAAAAACAAGAAGACATCAAAGAAGAAGCAAAAGGTCCAGCTAAAAAGATTGCCCAAGATGCTGAAGGCAATTGGACAAAAGCTGCTGAAGGCTTCGCCCGGGGCCAAGGTGCTTCAACAGATGATCTCTATTTCAAAGAGATCAAAGGAGTGGATTATGTCCATGTCCAAAAGTTTCAAGAAGGGAAGCAAGTCAAAGACCTTCTCCCAGCGTTAGGTGAGATCGCTGCTTCATTAAGCTTTCCAAAGAACATGAGATGGGGAAGCGAAGATTTACGCTATATCCGTCCGATTAAATGGATTGTTTGTTTATTTGGACAAGAGATTGTACCTGTTGAAATTGCCGGGGTGAAAAGCGGCCGTGAAACAAGAGGACATCGTTTCCTTGGTACGACAGCCAGCATTGACTCACCTGCTTCTTATGAACAAACTTTGCGCGATCAATTTGTGATTGCAGACTCAGATAAAAGAAAACAATTAATTACTGAACAGCTAAATGCGCTATCTTCAGAAAAAGGCTGGGTCATTCCTGTTGATCCTGAACTTCTAGAAGAAGTGAACGATCTTGTAGAATATCCAACTGTGCTGTCTGGTTCCTTTGAAGAGGAGTTTCTTGCATTGCCGGAAGAAGTATTGGTGACAACAATGAAAGAGCATCAACGCTACTTCCCTGTGAAAAATGAGCAAGGAGAATTATTGCCGCATTTTATTACAGTCAGAAATGGAAACAGTGAGGCGCTGGAAAATGTCGCAAGAGGGAACGAAAAAGTACTTCGCGCACGTTTATCAGATGCTGCATTCTTCTATAAAGAAGACGAAAAACTAGTGATTGAAGACAATATTAAAAAGCTTGATAAAGTGGTATTCCATGAGAAACTTGGAACAATCGGCGACAAGCTGAAGAGAGTGACAGACATTGCAACCCGTCTAGCGGCGCATGTCGGAGCAGATGACGAAACAACAAAACGCGTGGCTAGAGCAGCAAGTATTTCGAAGTTTGACCTTGTGACTCAAATGGTCTATGAATTCCCTGAATTACAAGGAATCATGGGTGAGAAATATGCAAGAGCTCTTGGTGAACATGAAGAAGTGGCAAGAAGCATTAACGAGCATTATATGCCGCGCTTTGCTGGTGATGAGGCGCCGTCTACTTTGATTGGTGCGATTGTGGCCGTAGCAGATAAGCTCGACTCTATTTGTTCATTCTTCTCAATCGATGTGATCCCTACAGGTTCTCAAGATCCTTATGGACTTAGAAGACAAGCGAGTGGTATCGTTCAAATCCTGCTCGACCGTCATTGGAATATTTCATTTAAAGAGCTGTTAGCACTTGCTCAAGTAAAGACAGAACATGAAGCTGCTCTAATTGAATTTTTAACGCATCGTTTAAAATATGTTCTTCAAGCAGAGCATATCCGCCATGATGTTGTTGATGCAGTGCTGGATGTTGAAAATATTGAGCCATATGCAGTCGTCAAAAAAGCAGCTGTTCTTGAAGAGAGTGTAAAACAAGAAAGCTTCAAAGAAACGGCTGAAGCATTGGGACGTGTCATTTCAATCAGTAAAAAAGGCGAAGACGCAGAGATTCAGCCTGAACTGTTTGAAAATGAACATGAGCAAAAGCTGTTTGAGGCGTATCAGCAAGTAGAGAAAGCTGTCAAGGAACATGTAGCAGCAGGACAATACAGCTTGGCACTTGAGGCGCTGGATACGTTAAAAACACCAATCGTTCATTATTTCGATCACACAATGGTTCATGCGGATGATGAAAAACTGAAGCGAAATCGTTTGGCACAAATGGTCAAACTAGCCGAAGTGATTCAATCATTTGCGAATATGAACAATTTAATTGTAAAATAAATACCTAAGAACGGTTGCCTTTTCCGAAGGGCAATCGTTTTTTACTCATTTAATTCACGGTTTTTGAGTGGATTTTTGTTTCATTCGGACAAAGATGCGCTATAATATGATGAGTTATGAAAATGATATACATAAAATAAAGATTTCGCTCTCTCTATTTAAAGGTGGTGAGTACAATCGAGTTAAATAAACGGCAAGAGCAGATTTTACAGATTGTCAAAGAGAATGGTCCGATCACTGGAGAGCATATCGCCGATCGGCTGAACTTAACAAGGGCGACCCTCAGACCTGATTTAGCCATTTTAACAATGTCAGGCTTTTTAGAAGCAAGACCAAGGGTCGGCTACTTTTTCACAGGAAAAACAGGCACGCAGCTTCTCGCAGATAAGCTGAAAAAACTTCAAGTGAAAGACTTTCAATCCATTCCAGTGGTGATACATGAGAATGTTTCGGTTTATGATGCGATTTGTACGATGTTTTTAGAGGATGTGGGCACATTATTCGTTGTGGACGATCACTCTATTTTAACAGGGGTGTTATCAAGAAAAGACCTCCTTCGCGCAAGTATAGGGAAACAGGAGCTTCCATCTATCCCTGTCCATATTATTATGACAAGAATGCCGAACATCACCGTTTGCCGCAAAGAAGATTTCATTATGGATGTGGCTAAGCACTTGATTGAAAAGCAAATAGATGCACTTCCTGTGATAAAAGATACGGAAAAAGGCTTTGAAGTGGTCGGAAGAATCACGAAAACAAACATGACGAAAATACTTGTCAGCTTATCGGAGAACGAAATAATCTAATGACAGAAGACTGCGAGGGGATGTTATGAGTAATCGCGTAATTTTTGTGGTATCAGATTCAGTAGGAGAAACGGCAGAGCTCGTGGTCAAAGCGGCACTTAGCCAATTTGATGGCGGCTCATCAGACCATTCAAATATTAGAAGAATCCCGTATGTAGAGGATGTTGGTACGATTAAAGAAGTCATTTCACTGGCGAAAGCAGATAATGGGATCGTCTGCTTTACTCTTGTTGTGCCAGAAATGCGCCAATTCTTAATCGAGGAAGCAGAAGCAAACGGTGTTGTTTATTATGACATCATCGGTCCACTCATTGATAAAATGGAGACGGCCTATGGAAATGAAGCGAAACATGAGCCGGGTCGTGTACGTCAATTAGATGAGGACTATTTTAAAAAGGTAGAAGCCATCGAGTTCGCTGTGAAATACGATGACGGCAGAGACCCAAGAGGTATTCTAAAGGCTGATATTGTACTCATTGGTGTATCACGCACGTCCAAGACACCATTATCTCAATATTTGGCGCATAAACGGCTGAAGGTAGCGAACGTACCAATTGTACCTGAAGTTGATCCGCCAGAAGAGTTATTTTCAGTTGATCCGAAGAAATGTATCGGTTTGAAAATTAGTCCAGACAAACTAAATCATATTCGCAAAGAGCGTTTAAAATCTCTTGGTTTAAATGATCGCGCTATTTATGCGAACATTGAGCGGATTAAAGAGGAACTAGAGTATTTTGAAAAAGTGGTTGATCGTATTAACTGTCAAGTCGTTGATGTATCGAATAAAGCAGTTGAGGAAACGGCAAATGTCATCCATCAAATGCTGACCAAAAGAGGTTCCGAATAAACTCAGGATGCTCCTCCTGGGTTTTTCCTATGGTGGGAAACGGGTAAACAAAAACAATAGCATATTTGCTGCATTTGTATTATAATAAAAAATTGTGATAAAATGATTGATTTTAGGTTTAAGTTAAGTCAAGAACGAATAAACTAATATTGGCAGAAGTCAAGTGATTCTGAACATAACTTTTCGACAAAATGAGTTTTACTGTTGATTGCTTTATGGGGGAAAAGTATGGTCTTTTTGCTTCTCTAAAGCAGGAATAAGGTGGAGGGATGGAGAATTAGTCACCTGAATGAACGTAAAAAAGAGAGGACGATTTATGTCGATGCAGATGCTTGTCCTGTAAAAGACGAAATCCTTTCTGTCGCATCTCAATTTCAAGTACCAGTGACATTCATTGCTTCATATGAGCATTTTCAAACCAAAAGATCTCCACTTGAAGATTGGCGGTTTGTAGATACACATAAGGAAGCAGCGGACTTAGTCATTGCCAACTCAGCTGCCGCACATGATATTGTCGTCACCCAAGATATTGGTCTTGCCTCCTTACTGCTTCCGAGACAGGTCATTGTTCTGTCTGAAAGAGGACGAATGTACACAAACGAAACAATTGATTTTGATTTGGAACGCAGGCATGTTTCCAGCAAACAGCGAAGAAAAGGTGTATACGGAAAAGGTCCCAAAAAGCTTTTAGAAGAGGATAAGAAGCGATTTATGGCGCAACTACAAAAAATCCTGTCGAATCATGAAGGATTTTTAAATTAAAAGGCGAATAATGTACGACGGAGTGTTATTAGGATGAGCAAACGTATACCAGATGAACTTTTGGAGCAGATCCAAAAAAACGCAGACATTGTCGAAGTGATTGGAGAATACGTACAGCTTAGAAAGCAAGGTCGAAATTACTTCGGTCTTTGTCCATTCCATGGTGAAAATACTCCTTCATTCTCTGTTTCAGCAGATAAGCAAATCTTCCATTGTTTTGGCTGTGGTGCAGGAGGCAACGTGTTTTCGTTCCTCAGACAAATGGAAGGCTACTCATTTATTGAAGCCGTTTCACATGTGGCTGATAAGTACCATATTGATCTGCCTGATCAGGTGGCGAATGCTCAGATGAGTTCCTCTCAGCAAGAGGACACTGCAGATCATAAAATGATTGAGGCCCATGAGCTTCTTAAGAAATTTTACCACCATTTGCTGGTAAATACAAAGGAAGGTCAAAACGCACTCGATTATTTACGGTCCAGAGGCTTTACGGATGAAACAATTGCCAAGTTTGAGATCGGGTATGCTCTTGATTCTTGGGATTTCGTGACCAAGTTTTTAGAAAAACGAGGATTTGATCCTGTGATGATGGAGAAGGCTGGTCTTTTGATTCAACGTGAAAACGGCACAGGCTTTTTTGACCGCTTTAGAGATCGTGTCATGTTTCCCATTCATGATCATCATGGAACGGTCATCGCTTTTTCCGGAAGATCGCTTGGTGATCAGCAGCCTAAATATATGAATAGTCCTGAAACGCCGCTTTTTCATAAAAGTAAGCTGCTTTATCACTTTCATGACGCACGCATGCATATTCGCAAACGCGAACGGGCAGTTCTTTTTGAAGGATTTGCAGACGTCATCTCAGCTGTTACATCAGGTGTCGGTGAAAGTGTTGCAACAATGGGTACGTCTCTTACAGAAGAGCACGTAAAGCTTCTCAGGCGGAATGTAGAAGAGATCATCCTTTGCTATGACTCTGATACGGCCGGATACGAAGCGACCATGAAAGCATCAGATTTGCTTGGAAAAAGAGGATGTAAAGTTCGCGTTGCCATGATACCAGATGGACTTGATCCAGATGATTACATTCGTAAATATGGCGGCGAGAAATTTAGGAATGACATCATAGATGCAAGTGTGACATTAATGACGTTTAAGATGAATTTTTTCCGAAGAGGAAAAAACTTATCAGACGAAGGAGACCGTCTTACTTATATGAAGCAGGTTCTCCGAGAAATCAGCCGGTTAAACGGCTCTTTGGAGCAAGAGATTTACATGAAACAGCTTGCTGGGGAGTTTTCGATCTCACTTGATTCATTAAAAGAACAACTGGAGCTGTTTGAAAAGCAGCAGCGGCAAGAAACCAAAAGCACGCAGGAAGAAAACGGGCTTGAAAAACGGCGTGCACATCTGTCAACACAAGTGAGAAGAAAGCGTCTGCGGCCGGCATATGAAAATGCAGAGCGAATGCTGCTTGCTCATATGTTAAAAAGCGATGACGTGATCCGCAAAGTACTTGACAGAATCGGGATTGAATTTAATATAGATTCGCACAGGGCGCTGGCAACGTACATTTATGCCTTGTATGAAGAAGGCAAAGAACCAACGCCGCAGCATCTGATGAACCGGATAGAAGATGATGTCATGAATCAGCTGCTGACGGATATATTGATGATTCAAGTCGGAGACGAACTAAGTGAAGCTGAATTAAGTGATTATGTAAAAAAAGTGTTGAATCATCGGAATTTGTCAATGATAAAGGAAAAAGAACTAGAACGTGCAGAAGCGGAGAGGCAAAAAGATTTCTTCAAAGCGGCAACACTTGCAAAAGAAATTATTCAGTTGAACCGTTCGCTGAAGTAATACGTCTATTATTAATGACAGGACTTACGGCTGGCAATGAATCCTTTATGGGAGGAGCATAAGACCGCAAGCATCTTGCCTTCATCATTATTTATTTTATTCCTATTTGCTTCGTCTTCTGTTTGACAGAGAGAGAAAAGCAGGGCGGAAGCAAATCGCAAGTTACTTTAGAATTCGTTGCAAGCTTTGGAAGGAGGGATCCATAATGGCTGATAAACAAGCCCACGAAACCGAAACTGAATTAACCTTTGAACAGGTGAGAGATAAGCTCACTGAAACGGGTAAAAAACGGGGCGTTTTAACATACGAAGAAATTGCAGAGCGTATGTCTAGCTTTGAAATTGAATCAGACCAAATGGATGAATACTATGAATACTTAGGCGAACAGGGTGTAGAGCTCATTAGTGAAAACGAAGAGACAGAAGACCCAAATGTTCAGCAGCTGGCTAAAGCGGAAGAAGAATTTGACCTGAATGATTTAAGCGTACCACCAGGTGTCAAAATCAATGACCCTGTTCGTATGTACTTAAAAGAAATCGGACGCGTCAATTTGTTATCTGCTAAAGAAGAAATTACGTATGCTCAAAAGATCGAAGAGGGCGATGAGGAATCAAAAAGAAGATTAGCGGAAGCGAACCTTCGTCTCGTTGTCAGCATTGCGAAACGCTATGTCGGTCGTGGTATGCTGTTCCTTGACTTGATTCAAGAAGGAAACATGGGTCTGATGAAGGCGGTTGAGAAGTTTGATTACCGCAAAGGATATAAATTCTCAACATATGCGACTTGGTGGATTAGACAGGCGATCACACGTGCGATTGCCGATCAGGCGAGAACAATCCGGATCCCGGTTCATATGGTGGAAACCATTAATAAATTGATCCGTGTTCAAAGACAGCTTCTGCAAGACTTAGGCAGAGAACCAACGCCTGAAGAAATTGCTGAAGACATGGATTTAACTCCAGAAAAGGTAAGAGAGATTCTTAAAATTGCGCAAGAGCCTGTATCTTTAGAAACACCTATTGGTGAAGAAGATGACTCGCATCTTGGTGATTTTATCGAAGACCAAGAGGCGACATCTCCATCTGACCACGCTGCGTACGAACTCTTAAAAGAGCAGCTTGAAGATGTATTAGACACGCTGACGGACCGTGAAGAAAATGTGCTGAGACTACGTTTCGGACTAGACGACGGAAGAACACGCACGTTAGAAGAGGTTGGTAAGGTGTTCGGCGTAACAAGAGAGCGTATCCGACAAATTGAAGCGAAAGCTCTTCGTAAATTAAGACACCCAAGCAGAAGTAAACGATTAAAAGACTTCTTAGAGTAGAAACCGGACGGATCTTGAAAGAGATCCGTTCTTTCTTATCAAAAATGAAAACGCTTTTTTCAATCTGATTATATTTTACTGAATAACAAATGAATTTGCAACGTTCTTAGAGAAAAGATGTATAAAAAATACATCTAAATGTGCTGAAGGCTTCGTTTCTCATCTAGATTCATTTTTGTCTAATCTGTGAACTTGACCAAAGTTTTGTATCATAATTCGTTTACTTTTTGTAAAATTAAAGTAGAATTAGAATTGTTTGCATAGTCTCAAAGGGGTTTTCACAAAGGGGAGGATGAAAGAAATGAAACGGAATCCACTTATACCATTTTTATTGATTGCCATTTTAGGTATTGGACTCACTTTTTTCTTATCAATGAAGGGGCTGAAAGATGAAGAAAAAATTGCCTCAGGGGGCAAGGAGCAAAAGCAAGAAGAGACAGCAAATGCGACGCCGGAAGAATTGTATAAACAGAACTGTCTAAGCTGTCACGGGGAAAACTATGAAGGCGGCGCAGGTCCTGCTTTAAAAGGTGTTGGAGACAAGCTTGAAGTAGCTGACATCAAGAAGAAAATTCAAGAAGGCGGCAACGGGATGCCAGGCGGGCTGATTCCGAATGAAAAGCTCGATGATATGGCGGAATGGGTATCTAAAATTAAATAACCTTACACAAAAAGCTCTTTTTCAAAAGAAGAGCTTTTTTCATTTGAAAACGACTTTTAAAAAGTCCATAATTTATATAAGATAGACAAGTATGAACATTAAAGAAAAGTAGTGATACGTATGAATGAAATGAATTTATCCAAACGATTAAAAAAAGTCGCAGACTTTTTACCAGATGAGGCAGTCTTCGCTGATATCGGCTCAGACCATGCCTATTTGCCATGCTATGCGATCCTGCATCAAAAAGCAGTGAAAGCTATTGCTGGTGAAATTACCGATGGACCGCTCCAATCGGCGCAGCAGCAAGTACATAGACTTGAATTAGATGAACAGATATCGGTCAGAAAAGGAAATGGCCTTGAAGTCATTGAAAAAGGCGAAGTGAATGCAGTGACGATTGCAGGTATGGGCGGGGCACTCATCGCAAGCATTCTAAATGAAGGAAGGCATAAGCTCGCAGGCCATGAGCGGCTCATTCTTCAGCCGAATATCCATGCCCACCATATTCGTTTATGGCTTTATCAAGAGGGGTATGAATTGATGGATGAAGTCATTTTAGAAGAGGACGGCAAAATATACGAAATCATCATCGCAGAAAAAGGCGATAAAGATAAAGCTTATGAAGGGATGTCACTTGAAGCAGGCATGCTCGTTGGTCCGTTTCTTGCGAAAGAGCAAAATGACGTCTTCCAGCGCAAGTGGATGCAAGAGCTTCAGCATATGGAGAAGATAGAAAGTCAAATTCAGCAGGCAGCACGGACAGAAGAAAACAAAGAGCGCCTTGAAGAGCTGAATGTGAAAATAAAGATGCTAAAGGAGGTCTTGACTGTTGGCTAAAACAGTAAACGGGCATGAAATCATCCAATTGTTTGAACAATTTTCACCAAAGGCATATGCAATGGAAGGTGATAAAATTGGTCTCCAGATTGGAACATTGAATAAAAAAGTAAGTAATGTGATGATCACCTTGGATGTATTAGAGAATGTAGTAGATGAGGCGATCGAGCGAAAAGTGGATCTCATTATTGCGCACCATCCGCCGATTTTTCGTCCATTAAAACATGTAGCGACAGATCAGCCAGCTGGACGGATCATTGAAAAATGCATCAAACATGATATTGCGGTATATGTGGCACATACGAATTTAGACGTAGCTGATGGCGGAGTCAATGACCTGCTTGCTGAGGCTCTAGAGCTTGAAGAAATAAGTGTGCTAGTGCCGACATACGAGGATCCAATCAAACAGCTTGCTTTGTATGTCCCTGAAGAGTTTGAAGAGGCCATCAGGACAGCTTTAGGAAATGCGGGCGCAGGTCATATAGGCAACTACAGTCATTGTGCGTTTTCAAATGAAGGGACAGGCAGCTTTTTGCCATCAGAAGAAGCTAAGCCGTTTATTGGGGAGTCGGGTCAATTAGAATTTGTGAAAGAAGTGCGGATTGAAACCATTTTCCCAGCAAGCATAGAAAAACAAGTGATTCGCGACATGATCAAAGCACATCCTTATGAAGAAGTCGCCTATAGTGTACACACGACAGATCTTCCGCCTATTCAAAAAGGCCTTGGCCGTATTGGAGAGCTAAATGAGCCTATGACACTTAGAGATTTCACGCAATTTGTGAAAACGAAGCTAGATGTGAATGGTGCTCGTTTTGTAGGAGATCAAGACGCTGTAGTGAAAAAAGTGGCGGTGCTTGGCGGAGACGGAAATAAATACATTCATCAAGCGAAAAGAATGGGTGCAGATGTGTATGTGACAGGAGACCTTTATTTCCATGTTGCGCATGATGCCATGATGCTTGGGCTGAACGTAGTGGACCCAGGGCATTATGCTGAAAAGATTATGAAAGAGGGCGTAAATGCGAAGCTTCAATCGCTATGTGCAGATAAAAAATATGACGTACAGCTCTTTGTTTCTGAATCAAACACAAACCCATTTCAATTTATGTAAACAAAAAACGTCAGAGCATATCCGCTCTGACGTTTTCTTATTTCTTTGTTTTGACGCGAGGTAAAATTTTAGAAAGAGGAACGGTCCGTTCAATCTTCCAAGTCGTTTCATCATCCGGTTCATAGTTTTCTAAGAAACGAATGACTTCCTTTGTAATAGGTGTTGGTGTTGAAGCACCAGCAGTAACGGCAACGGTTTTGACGCCCTGCAGCCACTCCAGCTTGAGTTCACTTAAATCGCCAATACGGTAAGCCTGCGTTCCGGCTATCTCCATAGACACTTGTGCGAGACGGTTGGAGTTATTACTTTTTGGATCGCCGACAACAATGGTTAAATCGGCTTGACCAGCTTGCTGCGAGACAGCTTCCTGACGCACCTGTGTCGCAAGGCAAATTTCTTGATGATACTCGACGTGAGGGTATTTCTCCTTAATCAGCTCCATCAGATCGTGGACATCCCATTGAGACATCGTCGTTTGGTTCGTGATGAGCAATTTTTCTGATGTTAAATCGAGCGCCTCAATATCGGCTTCTGTTTCGACAAGATGTACCTTGTCAGGGGCTACTCCGACAGCTCCTTCTGGCTCAGGATGCCCTTTTTTCCCAATATAAATAATGTCATAGCCATCGGCTGTTTTCTCTGAAATGAGTTCGTGGGTTTTCGTGACATCGGGACAGGTCGCATCAATGGCGACAAGGCCTTTTTCTTCTGCGATTTGACGAACCTCAGGAGAAACGCCGTGAGCCGTGAAAATGACTGTTCCGCTTTCTACCTGCTTTAAAATGTCTAAGCGGTTTGGTCCGTCCAGTGTGTAGATTCCATCTTCCTCGAAGGCATCAGTGACATGTTTGTTGTGCACAATCATACCTAATATATAAATGGGGCGTGGCAAATTCTTATCAAGTGCGGCATTTTTAGCAATGACCATTGCATCCACAACGCCATAGCAATAGCCACGCGGCGATATTTTAATTACATTCATTTATTCGTCCTCCTGTAGGGAAGTGCTGCTAGAGAAGAACAATATAAAAAGCCGTAAAAAACGGCTTTTTATCATTCTCTTGCTTCCATTATAGCCAAAGTAAGCGTATATATCAAAGATTGTTATACGCAGTGAACACTTCGCCGTTAAAAGATCACTAGACATATAGTTTTGGAACAGAGCTGCCAGATCTTTTTTTCGGTTTTGCTTCAGAAGCAGGTGATGTGTGTGGTGCTGCTTTTTTGACAAGGATGTCTTCGGGTTCAACATTTTCTTCTATTTCATCAGGTTGTGCTTCTTCCTCGGGTACTTCTGTTTCCGCGCTGGTCTCCGTTGATTCTGCATCATCGTCATTTGCATTTGCTTCATCATCGTCCGCACTGCCAAGCTGGCTGTACAGTTTAATCATTGCAGGTAAGTTTCTCACTAAAGGACCGTATTGCTGAATCATTGGCGTAAATTGCTGCGCCATCCCGAGCACTTTTTGAACATTTCCTAACATGCTTGAGAGAGTCGCAGGATTCGTGAAGCTCTGGATTCCTTGTAATCCCGCACCACCTCCAGAGACTCCAGCTCCTCCTGCGCCAGGAAGAAATTTAGAGAGCATGCCTTTAATTCCTGCTCCGCCGCCTAGTGCACGGCTCTCACCTCCTGGAATTCCGCCCATCCCGGGTAAACCGCCTCCCTGTACAGACGGGGAGCGAGGCATCATTTGCTGAAATGGATTGCCTTGCCCTTGAAAAGGCTGTTGGATAGGAGGCTGCTGCCCTCTTTGAAACATTCGGGGCTGTCCGCCATTTCCAAGGTGCCGGCGTGAGGGGCGGCGCGGCTGAAAATCGCCCATAGGCCTTTGCCCTAACATACTTGTACCTCCCTTACTGCATTCTCTTTCTCTTCATAGGTTATGCAAGGAAGCATCAATTGGTTTCCTGTAGGAAAAGCGGACATGGTTTTTTTACTGAAAATCAGCTATAATGAGGAGATGAGCAAAAAGGCATTGCCTTAAGGAGTGAAAACATGAAAGAAACAAAATTTACGACATATGAATTAAAGCCTTTTATTATAGATGCTATTCATGAACTAGGCTTTTATGAGCCGACTGATATTCAAAAAAGAATCATCCCTGCTGTTTTAAAAGGAGAAAGCGTGATTGGCCAGTCACAAACAGGAACAGGAAAAACTCATGCGTACTTATTGCCGCTGATTCATTCAATTGATCCAAGCAAAGAGCAGGTACAAGTCGTGATTACTGCACCTACAAGAGAATTAGCCAATCAAATTTTCAAAGAAGCTCAAACGATTTTAAAGAATGCTTCCCCAGAAGAAGAGATCAAAGCAAAGCTTTACATTGGCGGAACGGACAAGCAGAAATCAATTCAAAAGCTAAAAAATCAGCCGCATTTGGTGGTCGGCACACCTGGACGTATTGCTGATCTCATTCATGAGCAGGCGCTGAATGTTTACAAAGCGACCTCCCTTGTCATTGATGAAGCGGATTTAATGCTGGATATGGGATTTTTAGAAGATGTGGACCGTATTGGTGCACAAATGCCAGAACAGTTGCAAATGCTTGTGTTCTCTGCAACCATCCCAGAAAAACTAAAGCCTTTCCTGAAAAAATATATGGACAATCCAAAGTATGCGCATGTTGAACCAAGACGGATTACAGCAGAAAACATTCAGCATATTTTAGTTCCATCTAAACAGCGTGATAAATTAAAATTGCTCCATGAAATGGTGACGAATGTACAGCCATATTTAGGGATTATTTTTGCCAATACAAAAACAACTGTTGATGAAATCGCATCGTTCCTACAAGAAAAAGGAATGAAAATCGGTGTGCTTCATGGCGGATTAACGCCGCGCGAACGTAAAAAAGTCATGAAACAAATTGAAGATTTGGAGTTCACTTATATTGTGGCATCTGATCTTGCAGCTCGCGGCATTGACATTAAAGGCGTCAGCCACGTGATTAACTATGAGCTACCATCTGATCTTGATTTTTATGTGCACCGCGTTGGAAGAACAGCTCGTGCTGGTTCATCTGGAATTGCCATGACCATTTATGAGCTGGCTGATGAGGATGCACTCATTCAAATTGAGAAAATGGGCGTTGTGTTTGAAAACAAAACCATTGTTCATGGCGAATGGCGAGATGCAGATGACCGTCTGAAGCGTCAAAGACGTAAAAAAGCACCAAATGAAATTGAAGAAAAAGCAAAACGTCTTGTGAGAAAACCGAAAGCCGTCAAACCTGGATATAAAAAGAAAATGACACGTGAGATGGATAAAATCAAAAGACAGGAACGTAGAAAGTCAAAGCGTAATGGAAAGTAGGGGGAAACATTGTTAAAGATTGGTTCACATGTATCCATGAGCGGAAAACATATGCTTCTTGCAGCGAGTGAAGAAGCTGCCTCTTATGGTTCGAATACGTTTATGATTTATACAGGTGCACCGCAAAATACGCGCCGCAAAAAAATCGAAGACCTCAATATTGAAGCTGGACAAGCGCATATGAAAGAGCACGGCATGACAGATATCGTCGTCCATGCTCCGTATATTATCAATATTGGAAACACAGTGAATCCCGCGACATTTGAGCTTGGCGTAGACTTCCTGCGCTCTGAGATCGAGCGTACGGAAGCGCTAGGTGCAAGGCAAATTGTTCTTCACCCAGGTGCGCATGTTGGAGCAGGGGCAGAAGCAGGGATTCAAAAAATCATTGAAGGTTTAAACGAAGTCATTGTGAAAGGTCAAGAGGTTCAAATTGCACTTGAAACAATGGCAGGAAAAGGATCAGAGTGCGGAAGAAGCTTTGAAGAGCTTGCACAAATTATCGACGGCGTGACACATAACGAAGCTCTTTCTGTCTGCTTTGATACGTGTCACACGCACGATGCTGGTTACCCGATTGTGAGTGACTTTGATGGTGTATTAGAAGAATTTGACCGAATCGTCGGTATTGACCGAATCAAAGTTCTTCATATTAATGACAGTAAAAACGTACAAGGCGCAAGAAAAGACCGACATGAAAATATCGGTTTTGGTGAAATTGGTTTCGATGCACTGAACTATATTGTGCATCATCCGCAGCTTCAAGATGTGCCAAAAATTCTAGAAACGCCTTATGTAGGTGAAGATAAAAAGAACAAAAAACCACCTTACAAATTCGAAATTGCGATGCTGAAAGAAAAGCAATTTGATGAAGGCTTACTAGACAAAATTATGGGTCAGTAAAAAAGGATGCAACATGTTGAGGTGCCGCTAAATGCGGCCCTTTTTTGCTTAACTTGTAAACTGGTTAAACAAATCATTCACAGTCTGTGCTGTCTGTTTAGAAGTAATCGCTTCCACTTGCTTAAGAAGCCGGTTACGCTCTGAATCATTAAAAATATTGATGTTTTTCCCGTTCATGAGTTTGGCAACCTCAGCTGCTTGATGTGACGTTAAACTGACACCATACTGTTTCGCATACCTTAACAGATCATTTGCTGTGATCTGATTGAGCCGCTGCAGGACAATTTTTTGGATTAAAATCAATTCCATTCCTCCCCTCTGTAACAATGTATGGGCGAAAACGGAAAATGTGCAAAAAATTTTATTTTATTCTGTGAAATGATAAAATAGTAAAGTGAATAAAATGTTCATTGAAAATTTAACATGTGTAGAAGGGAGAACGTATGGCAAATAGTAAACAGCATAGAAAGGAATCAGTGCCTCATTTTATTTTGAGAATTTTCCTGATTCTAGTAGGGGCTGCATGTGCAGCAGTCAGCATTGAATTATTTTTAGTGCCAAACAATATTATTGATGGGGGCATCATCGGCATTTCGCTTATTTTGGATTATCTCTTTACAGATAACCCGTTTATTAATTTTGCGACGATTGTTGTCATTTTAAATATTCCATTTATGATATCAGGATACAAGCATATTGGAAAAACCTTTCTGGTTTCCACTGTGATTGGGATTGTCAGCTTAGCCGTGATTGAATCTTCACTTCATCATGTGGAGGCATTTACAACACAGCCGATCTTAGCCACTGTATTTGGCGGGCTATTACTTGGATTTGGTGTTGGACTTGTCATCCGTAATGGAGGCTCAATGGATGGAACAGAGATTTTAGGAATTCTTTTGACGAAAAAAATCCCTTTCTCCGTCGGTGAGTTTGTTATGATCGTCAATGTGTTCATTTTTATTTGGGCGGGCTTTGTTTTCGGACCAGAGCAGGCTATGTATTCTGTCATGACATATTATTTGGCAATGAAAACAATTGATGCTGTCATTCAAGGGCTTGATGAAACAAAAGCTGTCATTATCGTATCAGATTATTATGATGAAATTTCAGATGCGATTCTGCATCGACTCGGCAGGGGAACGACAAAGCTGAGAGGAAAAGGCGGCTATACAGATGAAGAAAAAGATGTCATCTACGCCGTTGTCACAAGGCTTGAAATTACAAAGCTGAAATCCATCGTATTTGAAATTGATGACCAAGCTTTTATCACGATTATGGATACGCATGAAACAAAAGGCGGTAAGTTCAAAACAGCCATTCATTAGCTTTTATTTTACTTTTTTATCTTTCTTTTATATAATGAAATGTATGTATGGACAGAGAAAATGGCAAAAGCCATTTTCTTTTTGTTGTATAAATCGTAATCATTCTTTTTATATTGATTAAAGGTGGAAAGATTCATGGCAAAGCCAATCATTGAAATGAAGGACATTTCGTACTCATATGGACAGCGAAATGTTATTGATCACATTCATTTAACAGTAGAGGAAGGAAACTTTCTAGCACTTGTTGGACCGAATGGTTCTGGTAAAACAACCTTATTAAAATGCCTGCTCGGACTTATTAAACCGCAGCAAGGTGAATTAAAGCTATTTGGCACGCCTGTTTCAAAATTTAGAGACTGGGATCAAATTGGATTTGTTTCTCAAAAGGCGAATAGCTTCAATACGGGTTTCCCTGCTTCTGTATATGAGGTCGTCGCAAGCGGATTGACCGCGAAAATTGGTTTGTTTAAACGAATGAGCAAGCAGGATAAATGGCAAGTGGAAGATGCCATTCGCTCAGTTGGTATACAAGATTTAAAGCATCAAAACATCGGGGAGCTATCAGGCGGTCAGCAGCAGCGCGCATTTATTGCCCGTGCGCTTGTCAGTCAGCCAAAGCTGCTCATTTTGGATGAGCCCACAGTTGGGGTAGACCAGCGGACAGTAGAAGGCTTTTATCAGCTGCTCGAAACATTGAACAAAGAAAAAGGAATGTCTTTAATTCTCGTCACACACGACGTTGGCACCGTTTCCGATAAAGTCACCCATGTGGCTTGTTTAAATCAGACACTGCATTTCCACGGGGATGCAGAAGCGTTTGATTCAATGGATGATCAGGCGCTATCCCAATTTTACGGGCATGACATTCAAGTGATTCATCACGACCATCACCATCATGGGGGACATGAATAATGCTATTTCCATTTTTTCATTATGAATTTTTACAAAATGCGTTTATCGCAGGGTTATTGATTGGTTTTATTGCGCCCTTACTTGGTGTATTTATTGTCGTCAGAAGGCTCTCGCTTATTGCAGATGCCCTCAGTCACGTATCACTTGCCGGTATTGCGGCAAGTCTATTTCTTGATAAAAAGTTTGGCCTTTTGACAGGGGTAAGCCCGCTGTACTTAGGGATGGCTTTTTCTGTTGCTGGTTCATTGTTTATTGAACGTCTGCGTTCCGTGTATAAGCATTATCAGGAGCTGGCCATTCCCATTATTTTATCTGGGGGTATTGGGATCTCCGTCATCTTCATTTCACTAGCGAATGGCTTTAATACAGATTTGTTTAGTTATTTGTTCGGAAGTGTCAGTGCGGTGTCAAGACTCGATCTTTGGATTATTGTAGGGATCTCACTCGTTGTTGTGTTAGTTGTTGTGCTTTTATATAAAGAATTATTTTTGCTTTCTTTTGATGAAGAGCATGCAAAGGCTTCTGGTATTTCAGCAAAATGGATTCATTTTATTTTTATCTTAGTCGTTGCACTTGTCATTGCGGCATCGATGCGTATCGTCGGTACACTGCTTGTGTCGGCGCTCATGACGCTTCCTGTTGCGGCAAGTATCCGCATTGCCAAAGGATTTAAACAGGCGATTTTCCTTTCGATCTTGTTTGGTGAATTGTCGGTATTAGCCGGATTGATTTTAAGCTATTATCTTGATTTAGCGCCAGGCGGAACCATTGTGATGCTGTCTATTTTGATTTTAATCGGGTGTATTAGTATTGGGAAATTCAGAAGGGGGAATCAACATGAACGTACAAGAAGCGCTTGATTTATTAAAGGAAAAAGGCTACAAATATACAAGCAAACGTGAAGATATGCTTCAATTGTTTTCTGATTCTGATAAATACTTGACCGCTAAAAATGTGCTGACGGCACTAAGTGAAGATTACCCGGGTCTTAGCTTTGATACAATTTATCGAAACTTGTCACTATATGAAGACCTTGGAATATTAGAAACTACGGAATTGTCAGGGGAGAAATTATTCCGTTTCAAATGTTCATTTTCCCATCATCACCATCACTTTATTTGTCTTACATGCGGGAAAACAAAAGAAATCGATGCCTGTCCTATGGACAAGCTTGACGCCGATCTAGAGGATTATCATATTAGCGGACATAAATTTGAAATATACGGAACGTGTCCTTCCTGCGAACCGAAGGAAGTTCACTCGTGAAAAAGCCAGCCGTGAAGCTGGCTTTTTTGTTTTGTCTTTTGAAAACGTTTTACAAAGAGTGGCTGTTTCATTAAAATGAGATCAAGGTACTACAGCGTGCAATTTGAGTCTTTTGGAGTAAAGGGAGGGGTCAAAAGTGGCTTATTACGTCGTGTTTGATGTAGGCGGGACGAGAACGAAACATGGATTAATGGATCAGGATGGAAAGCTGGTCACTAGCGGTGACTATCAGACGAACTGCCGGCAGCTTGAACCGTTTTTAGAAGCAATGGCGGGTGTGGTCAGGGATTATCAAAGGAAGCAGAATGTCAGGGGTATCGCCATCAGTCTTCCAGGCTTTGTGGACAGTGAATCAGGTTTTACAGAATTTGCAGGCGCCATTATCGCCTTAAATGGTCAAAATGTAAAAACACTTTTAGAAGAGAAAACATCTCTTCGTGTAGAAGTGGAAAATGATGCGAACTGTGCAGCTCTCGCAGAAAAATATAGCGGCCATGCGAAAGAGTGTGACAGCTTTATTTGTATGACGCTTGGCACAGGTGTTGGCGGTGGTATTTTCGCTGGTGGTCAGCTTGTGCGCGGGGCTTCCTTTCGCGGCGGTGAATTTGGCATGATGCTGACAGAAACAGACAATGGACAATTTACAACACTCAACAGCAGCGCTTCAACGGCTGGTCTCATTCGCAGCTATAAAGAAAAGCAAGGAATTCCGCAAAGTACACAAATAGACGGCCAAGACATTTTTGAAAAGGCGAAGCACGATCCGTCCATTGAAAACCTGGTGGATCAGTGGTACAAGCGAATCGCCATTGGCATTTACAATGTAGCAACCGTCCTCAATCCAGAAAAAATTCTCATTGGCGGCGGCGTGAGCGCAAGACCAGATTTACTATCAAGTATTGAGAAACACCTACATACACTGCCTGCGTGGAAGAACATTCAGGTGAAGCTGGAAACGTGTTATTACTTGAATCAGGCAGGCATGAAGGGAGCGTTGTACCATTTCCTCATGAAAGAAGGGCAGCTTGCTCCATCGAAAAAGCCGATACATTAAACGTATCGGCTTTTCTACCTTAATAAGCAGCTTGCAGACTTTGTTCATATTGTTTGATCCATTGAGACGCTTCGTGCCAGTTGTTTACGCGAATAATTCTGTCGTCAATTGGCATCTGGTTATAAGGGGAGTTAAAAAGTATAACCGGGATGTCTGCCTCTTTTGCAATCATTGTGGCATTGCCGTGATGGTCTTCAAAAAATACATCAATCTTGTGCTTTTGAACGGCTTCCAGCTTATGATGACCGCCAACCAGCTCAATGTCATCATAATGCACGTCATGTTCTTGAAACCACTTGTAGGTGATATCTGAATGCTGCTGCCTTCTTGCTGTAATATAAATCAATTTGTGCTGCTGCTTCATTTGGTCGAGGATTTCTTTAGCACCCTCAGCAGGCTTTGCCTGTTTATAAATAAGAGGCTCATGCTCATTCATCCAGCCCCAAAATTCTTCTTGAGAAATCTTTAAAAGCTTCGTCAAATCATATTCTGTCATATCATCTAGTGTCATGGCACATTGGAACGACTCGTTTAAATAGGGAACAAAAGTGTCCTGCGCCGTCACTGTACCATCAATATCAATTCCTAAACGTAACATGCCCACACTCCTCATTTTTATACTCTTAAAGTGTAACATAATCATTTCACAATTCCAGCAAGTTTTAGCAAACATGAAACAGACATTTTTGCTCATACTAAAAAAGCTCCTTTCTATTAACCAAAAGGGGGAATTGATCATGGAAAGAGACGAGGATTTCAGAAGAAATGATCGTGAAATCGACACACACTTTAGTAATGATGATGGCTATTTAGAGGAAACAGCTGCTGAAATTGCAGAGCCATATCAAGCATCAAGAGATCGAGAAGATAGACGAGGACGTGACCATGCAGGTGACGATTCGGGCAGTAAGGGGATAGGCTATACAGCACTCGCGATTGCGATTATCTCATTATTTGTCTTGCCGGTGCTATTAGGGGTAGCGGCAATCGTCGTTGGTTATATTGCAAGAAGAAAAGGAGCACATGCGCTTGGCGCGTGGTCAATCGGGATCGGAATTGTTTCCGTCATCCTAGGCATATTTATTACCCCGTTCTTTTAACAAGGACAGAAAAACGCCTGACAATGACGTCAGGCGTTTTTTGTTATGCATTCGCTTGTTTTTCTTTTTCAGCTTCCATTTTCGCATAATGTTCTTCAGCGATTTTATCGATTTCTTTTTTCAGTTCTTCGACCATTGTTTCTTCAGGTACTTTACGAACAATTTCACCTTTACGGAACAATAATCCTTCGCCTCTAGCACCTGCGATGCCGATATCTGCTTCACGCGCTTCACCTGGACCATTTACAGCGCAGCCGAGGACTGCTACTTTAATCGGAGCTTTGATTTTAGAAATATATTCTTCGACTTCATTTGCAATGCTGATAAGGTCAATTTCAATTCGTCCACAAGTTGGGCAGGAGATCAGAGTTGCTGCATTTGATGCAAGACCAAATGATTTCAACAATTCACGTGCTACTTTTACTTCCTCAACTGGGTCAGCACTTAATGAGATACGGAGTGTGTTCCCAATCCCCATATTCAAAATAGCGCCAAGTCCAGCTGCACTTTTGACTGTACCTGCAAATAACGTACCTGATTCTGTAATCCCAAGATGAAGAGGATAATCAAAGGCTTTCGCCGCTTTTTCGTATGCTTCAATTGCAAGGTTTACATCAGATGCTTTCATACTGACGATGATGTCATGAAAGTCTAGGTCTTCTAGAATTTTAATGTGATGCAGTGCACTTTCGACCATACCATCTGCAGTTGGGTAGCCGTATTTATCAAGAATCTTTTTCTCTAATGAACCAGCGTTTACCCCAATACGAATTGGAATGCCTTTTTCTTTTGCTGCTTTGACAACAGCTTCGACTTTTTCTCTTCTTCCGATGTTTCCTGGATTGATTCGGATTTTGTCTGCGCCTGCTTCAATCGCTTTCAGTGCAAGCTTGTAGTCAAAATGAATATCCACAACAAGCGGGATGTTAATTTGTTTTTTAATGTCCGCAATTGCATTTGCTGCACGCTCATCTGGACATGCGACACGCACGATTTGACAGCCTGCCTCTTCTAAACGTTTAATTTCAGCGACTGTCGCTTCGACATCATGTGTTTTGGTTGTTGCCATACTTTGAATGACAACCTCATTATTTCCACCTATAGTTAAAGGTCCCACTTTGACGGGACGCGTTTTAGTACGATGTGTGACTTCACTCACTTGTCAATCGCTCCTTAGTGTACAAGCAATTCTTTGCTGTGTACGTCGTGTTTTACAGTTCATATTGTAACAGTCTCTTTGTATGAATGACAAGGAATTAACGTTTTATCTCTTATAGACAGGAAACTTATATGTGCTGCCTGCTCTGATTTCGTTCGCTTTCACACCTTGATTCAGCTCCTCGAAATCTTTAATGACATCATCAAGTGGCTTGCTTGTATGTACGATGGAGAGGACCGTTTCACCTTGTTTTACCGTGACGTTCTTATATGTCTTTTTCTCAGCTGTTTGAAGGGCACTTGCTGGAACGGCTGGGTTTTCCTCAACAGGAATGGTTCCATTTTTTAAATCAAAAAAGATAATAAAGAGGACAAACAAACTGATTAGTAAAAAAAGAATTCGCCGCATTTTACTCACCGCTTTTAAGAGTTTACTTCAGTCTATGCATATGCTGAAATGATAGAACCAAAAAGAGGAGAAAAGCTGGAAAGGATGGTTCTAGTTAGTTCTAGTATGTCTTGTAATAAAACTGCTTGGGTCGTTGGTGTAAATAGGAGAGCAATCTCATATGACGATTATGATAAAATAAGAAAGGGGGGAGATTTAATGAAGAAAGTTAGTCAGCATATATATGTGAGAACACTAACAGAAAATGATGCAGAATCACTGTTAACATTAGAGCTTGAGAATCGCTCATATTTTCAGGAATTTACACCTTTGATCAAAGATGATTTCTTCACGTTACCTCGTCAAATTGAACGAATTCAGCGGAGTAGGCAAAGAAGTGAACAAGATGAATCATACATGCATGGTATTTTCTTAAATGAAACAGGTGCCTTAATTGGGACGATCTCTTTAAGTTCTGTCGTAAGAGGTCCGATAGAAGGAGCTTGGCTCGGGTATGTACTCGATCAAAGGCAGGGCGGAAAAGGATATATGACAGAAGCCATTCGTTTAATCATTGACTATGCCTTTTTTGAGTTGAATCTCCACCGGATTGAGGCTGGAGTAAAGCCGAGTAACAAGGGTTCCATTCGTGTACTTGAAAAGACAGGTTTTGAAAATGAGGGACTAAATCGTAAAAAAGTAAAGATTAATGGCGTGTGGGAGGATCATTATTTATTTGCGATCATCCATCCAGATGAGTCCTAGTGCATGAACATACATAAAAAGCTCCTCCGAGACGGGGGAGCTTTCATTGTGATGGATCATTTGCTTTTTTTGGCAGGTATTTCTTTTACAACAAGATATAAAAAGATAAAGTTAATGACCCAATTTAATAAAAATGAGTTTGCAACAGGCGTGTTTAATGCACTCATGATAGCGAAAAAGACCGTTGTTAATGTGAGTGAATAAGCGGAGAGCTTCCAAAGCATTTGGAAAGACAGCTCTTTTTGCTGCATTCGTTTAATAAATGTACCAAGCATCGCAAGGAATGTTGCGCTAATAAACATGAGAGCCGCAGTTGATAAATATAGCAGTACACAGATGACAGGGATAATAATCGCTTGGTTCTGATTTGTGACGCGAGCAAGTTCGTCTTTTGTCAGCGTTCCGCCAAGGAGCTGGTATGGAATATCTGTCATTTGCCCATCAATCGCAATCACTGCTTTTTCCTTTAATAAAGCGATGGCTGTTTGCTTTGATTCAAGTTCACTTGCTTTTATTTTTTCAGCAGGATCAAAGATGATCGTAATGCCGTTTTCTTCTTTTTCTATTGGTGCACTTTGATCCGCTTGAAGCTTTCCTTTTTCAATTGAAAAGTCGGGTAAATCTTTTTTGATCACGTGCTGAAATCCTGACATCGCATTCGAGATCTCTTGGCTCATATGATATCCCTGCGGAACTGCTGCGATAATTGAGAGGATAAAAATGAATAAAATCGCTTTACCGATTCCTGTAAATCTTGCTTTGGCAATATCTTTTGGTGAATAAATTCCTTTTAACAATAGATTAAATACGTTCAATACCCATTCACTTCCTACATTCTTTTCTATTTCTCATATTGTATCAATGTCTATCCATCAAGTACAAGTATGGCCCTCATCACTGGTTAAGATAGAAGGAATGAGGCATAATGTATACAGCATATAAAAAGGAGGCGGCAGGGTCTTGGACGTGCTTTATTGGATACTGATTGGCTGTGCATTTATCATTGCGTTTGTTGGACTGGTTTATCCAATTATCCCGAGTGTGGTTTTTATGGTACTCGGATTTATTCTATATGGTTTCTTCTTTAGCTTCGAGCCGCTTACACTGACGTTCTGGCTCATTCAAGCGATGTTTACTGCCGTCTTATTTGCGGCAGATTATGTCTCAAACCTTATTGGGGTCAAGCGCTTTGGCGGCAGCAAGGCTGCTATATGGGGAAGCACCATTGGGTTATTGGCTGGTCCTTTTGTGATCCCCATTGCAGGAATTATTATTGGTCCATTTCTCGGAAGTGTCATTGCAGAGCTCCTTGTTCATCAAAAAGATTTGAAGACGAGTGTGAAAGTCGGATTAGGTTCATTAATTGGATTTGTATCAGGTGTTTTTGCAAAAGGATTGATTCAGGCGCTGATGCTGGGCATCTTTTTATTTTATGTCCTTCGCTAAGTTGAAAAAGGGTGTTTAAAACTTTATCTAAAGGGCTAAATACAAAATAAACACTGAAATGTTTCAGAACATGAGCAATAACGTTGAAACAAGCTGTTTCTTTTGATACTCTTTGAGTAGGGTGAATTGCTGACTTACAAAGGAAGCATTTCAGTACATACATTTTAAGGAGGAATTTAACCATGGCTTTTAAACTTCCAGAATTACCATATGCTTACGATGCATTAGAACCACATATCGACAAGGAAACAATGACGATTCACCACACAAAACACCACAACACATACGTAACAAACTTAAACAAAGCAATCGAAGGTGTATCAGCTCTTGAAGATCAATCAATTGAAGAGCTAGTGGCTAACTTAAACTCAGTGCCTGAAAACATTCGTACAGCTGTACGTAACAATGGCGGAGGACATGCGAACCACTCATTATTCTGGACGCTTCTTTCACCAAACGGTGGCGGCGCACCAACTGGTGAACTTGCAGATGCAATCGAAAAAGAATTAGGCGGATTTGAAAAATTCAAATCTGATTTCGCTGCAGCAGCTGCAGGACGCTTTGGTTCTGGTTGGGCATGGCTTGTTGTGAACAACGGAAAACTTGAAATCACAAGCACGCCAAACCAAGATTCTCCTTTAACTGAAGGAAAAACGCCTATTCTAGGACTAGACGTTTGGGAGCATGCTTACTACCTAAACTACCAAAACCGTCGTCCTGATTACATTTCAGCATTCTGGAATGTTGTGAACTGGGATGAAGTAGCTCGCCTTTACAGCGAAGCAAAATAATGATTTGATTCTAAAAGACCTGCTTTCAAGAGAAGCAGGTCTTTTTATATTTTCCCTCCTTTTTTTACATATCTGCCTTTTGATGAGACAGACTATTGTGTAGAAAAGGAGAATGAATTGTATGAGCAGATTAAAGAAAATGTTCGGGGACATGGATGTTACAAGAGATTTATTGCTCCTCCTCACGATTGGCGGGTTATACGCACTTGCCATAGCGCTTTCAAATACGTTTGTAAATGTGTACTTATGGAAACAGTCTGGGAAATTCACGGATCTTGCGATTTATAACTTGGCCATTGTGGTGCTTCAGCCCATTACGTTTTTATTCGCTGGCCGGCTCGCTAAAAAAATAGACCGGGCGTTTGTCCTTCGTTTCGGTGTCATCTTTTTAGCCGCTTTTTATTTAATTGTTTTAATGGCAGGAGAACAAGCGGCCGCACGGCTTGTTTTATTGGGAAGTGTCCTTGGGATTGGCTATGGTTTTTACTGGCTTGCTTTTAACGTACTCACCTTTGAGATCACCGAGCCTGAAACAAGAGACTTCTTTAATGGGTTTCTCGGGGTGCTTTCCTCAACTGCCGGCATGATCGGTCCTCTCATTGCGGGGATTGTCATTTCTCAGTTAACGGATGATACAGGCTACACAGTCATTTTCACATTATCGCTTTTTTTGTTTTCACTAGCGGTTGTGATGAGCTTTTTCCTCAAAAGAAGACAGTCAAAAGGCAAATTTATCATCAAACAAATTTGGAAAGAACGCCATGCAGACGAGAACTGGCGTAGGATTACATCAGCACACTTTTTTCAAGGGCTTCGTGAAGGGGTCTTTGTCTTCTTAATCAGTGTCTTCGTGTTTATTGCAACAAACAGCGAGCTTGCTCTCGGGACGTTTGGTTTAGTGAATTCAGGTGTTGCGTTTTTTGCTTATTTCTTCGCTACACGTTTGATTAAGAAAAAGTGGCGGAAGAAGGCGATTATGCTTGGCGGTCTGATTTTATACGGCGCCCTGTTTTTAATCGTCTTCCACTTGTCCTATGTTTCACTTCTCATGTATGCGGTAGCGATTGCAATAGGATATCCGCTCCTGCTTGTTCCTTATGTATCCTTAACATATGATGTCATCGGCCATGCAAGGTATGCCAGAAAGGCCAGAATTGAATATATTGTGGTCAGAGAGTTATTTTTAAATGCCGGCCGTATTAGTTCGATTGTTTTGTTCCTGCTGTCTGTCACCTTACTAGGTGATGAGCTCGGAATCCCAGCATCTCTTGTAGTGCTCGGGGCGGGACATACCCTCATTTATTATTTTGTAAAAGATATTCATTTGAAAGAAAAAACAGCTGATATGAAAGAGGCTGACGGTCAAAAGCCAGTTTCTCACACGAACCTTATTAAGGGAGAAAGGTAAAATTTCTTACCAATGGAACATCAAATTTCTAGATAAATGATAAAAAAACCGCTAAAATGATGATGGCACCTTTTAAACACAAAAAGGGGTGCCATTTCTTTCTTGATAGAAAAGGTGATGTGATGAGAAACAAGAAAAACAAAAAAGACGCGAAGGAAGGGCGCAAAACACTTCCGATCCGGCTGAATTTATTATTTTTAGCTGCGTTTATTATTTTTACCGGCGTTGTCGTTAGACTCGGGTTTGTGCAAATTGTCAATGGAGAAGATTATAAAAAGCAGGCAGAGAAACAAGAGGATGTGAATGTCAGCTCATCTGCTCCGCGCGGAAAAATTTACGACCGAAACTACAATACGATTGTCAGCAATAAAGCGCTAAATGCCATTACATATACGAGAACCTCGACGACTTCACAAGAAGAGCGACTCAAAGTGGCATCAAAATTAGCGGATATGATTCATGTGAGTACGAAAAAAATCACAGATCGGGACAAAAAAGATTTCTGGATCTTAACGCATCCGAATGAAGCGAAAAAGCTTGTTCAAAAGGAATCAGAATTAAAGGGTGACGATAAGGTCTCTGATGATAAACTATATGAGCTTCAGCTAAAACGCATCACAGACAAGGAATTAAATCAACTGACGAAAAAAGATTTACAAGTGCTTGCCATTAAAAGGCAGATGGATGGAGGCTATGCACTGACGCCTCAATTTATTAAAAATGAAGATGTAAAGCCGAGCGAAATTGCTTACGTCTCTGAGCATTTGGACGAGCTGCCAGGTGTTGATGTGACGACAGACTGGTCACGCAGCTATCCGTATAAAGGACTGCTCCGCAGTATGCTTGGCAGTGTGTCTTCGAGTGATGAAGGTCTTCCGCAGTCACTTCTTGAGCATTATCTATCACTCGGCTACAGCCGAAATGACCGTGTAGGAAAAAGCTATCTTGAATATCAATATGAAGATGTCCTGCAGGGTCAAAAGGAAAAAGAACAGAGTACAACTGATAAACAGGGCAATGTCACAAGCTCTAAAGTGTTAACTGAAGGTAAGAGCGGGAAAGACCTTGTGCTGACAATTGACATTCAGCTGCAAAAAGCGGTTGAAAAAATTATTGAAAAGAACTTGAGAAGTGCGAAACAAAGAGGGGGAACTGAGCTTCTTGATCGCGCATTTGTTGTTATGATGGACCCGAGAAATGGAGAGGTTCTCTCTGTTGCGGGTAAGCAGATTTCAAACAAAAACGGAAAATACAAGTTCGATGACTACTCATTAGGAACGATGACATCCTCATATGCGATGGGATCAGCTGTAAAAGGGGCAACGGTACTGACCGGATATAAAACAGGCGCTATTCATATTGGAAGTACCCAATATGATGAACCTCTCTATATCGCCCAGTCACCGCCAAAGAAATCCTATCAAAATATGGGACTCATTAATGATTTAACAGCACTAGAGCGTTCATCAAACGTGTATATGTTCAAAACAGCGATCGCCATTGGGAAAAGCGAATATCGTAAGAATCAGCCGCTCCCAATTGATCCGAAAGCATTTGATACGTTCCGCTACAATTTCAGTAAATTTGGCCTTGGCGTCAAAACTGGTATTGACCTGCCAAACGAGGCAACGGGCTACAGAGGAACGTCTACACAATCGGGCCTTTTACTTGACTATGCGATAGGACAGTATGATACGTTTACACCGCTGCAAATGGCGCAATACGTTTCAACCATTGCAAATGGGGGATATCGTTTACGTCCGCAGCTTGTCAAAGAAGTGAGAGAGCCAGATCCGCAGCGCGGCATTGGAGCTGTGACAGAATCCGTTAAACCGGATGTATTGAATAAGCTAGACATGACAAGTGATCAAATCAAGCGTGTCCAGCAAGGCTTCAAGCTTGTGATGCAGAACCCAAGAGGGACAGCCTATTCAAACTTTGGCAACAAAAAGTATAATCCAGCTGGCAAAACAGGAACCGCTCAATCATTCTATGACGGTCCAATTAAAAGCAAGCGCGGTACACCGACGTATAACACAACTCTTGTAGCATACGCGCCTGCTGATAATCCAGAAGTGGCCATTTCCGTTGTCGTCCCGTGGGTGTATCAAGACTATAATCAGCGCTATCCAATTACAAATGATATTGGGGAACAAGTATTAGACAAGTACTTTGAACTGAAATCAAAACAGGAAAGCAATGATACACAGGCGAAAAACAAAAACAAAATTGAAAATGAAGCAGAAACAAATAACTAGACCTTTCATAGGTAAAAACGCTCACTTTTTGTGGGCGTTTTTTTACGTTTTCTTCAAAAATTCCGATATAAATTGACAAAATTCATAAAAAACGCCGCAATTTCTCTACAAAACTTCGACATTTACAAAACCTTAACATTCCATTTAAACGAAATTAATAAAGAACCTTTAATGTATTACTCGTAGGACAAATTATTCAGGGGGTATTCTTGAAATGAAAAAGAACAAATTATGGCTGCTTACTTTCCTTACTATCGCATTGTTAGCATTCGTCACAGCATGCGGAAACAGCAGCTCAAGCGGAGATTCAAAAGACAGTAAAGGAAATGCTTCAAACAAAGATGAGGCATCAGGTTCCATTACCATCTCAGGATCATCTGCGATGCAGCCTTTAGTTCTTGCGGCAGCAGAAAAATTCATGGATAAACATCCAAAAGCCGATATTCAAGTACAAGCCGGCGGTTCAGGAACAGGACTTTCTCAAGTTTCAGAAGGATCTGTACAAATTGGTAACTCAGATGTATTCGCTGAAGAGAAAGACGGAATCGACGCAAAAGCTTTAAAAGACCACAAAGTAGCAGTTGTTGGAATGGCCGCAGCTGTTAACCCTGAAGTGGGTGTCAAAGACATCACAAAGGACGAATTGAAAAAAATCTTCACTGGTAAAATCAAAAACTGGAAAGAGCTTGGCGGGAAAGACCAAAAAATCACGCTTGTTAACAGACCTGATTCTTCAGGAACTCGTGCAACATTTGTGAAATATGCACTTGATGGTGCAACACCTGCAGAAGGAATCACAGAAGATTCTTCAAACACAGTAAAAAAACTGATTGCAGAAACACCAGGTGCAATTGGATACCTAGCATTCTCTTATTTAACAGATGACAAAATTACACCGCTTAGCATTGATGGTGTGAAACCAGAAGAAAGCAATGTAGAAAGCGGTAAATATACAATTTGGGCATACGAGCACTCTTACACAAAAGGTGAGCCGGAAGGTCTAGCAAAACAATTCTTAGATTACCTTATGAGTGACGAAGTACAAAAAGAAATCGTTAAAGACCAAGGCTACATCTCAGTCTCTAATATGAAAGTAGAAAGAGACGCAGCAGGCAAACAATCAGATAAGTAAGAGGTCTTGAATTGCTGATGAAGGAAAAGTGGAGCATTTCACTTTTCCTTTTATGACATTCATAGGAGTGTAGAAAAAGATGAAGCAGATAGAACATACAGAAGCGAGCGATCGGCTGATCAGCTCGAAGAAAAATAGGCAAATGGATGAAGTAAGAGGAAGTATTTTGGTAAGATTCTGCGCATTCTTAATGATTGCAGTATCCATCGCCATCACCATCTTCCTTGGCATTAAGGGTTTACAATCTTTCATCGTAAATGGTGTAAGCCCAATTGAGTTCTTAACCAGTATCAATTGGAACCCAACAGCAGAAAACCCGGAGTACGGCGCATTTCCTTTTATCTTTGGATCGATCGCCGTCACACTTCTATCGGCACTCATTGCAGCGCCGCTAGGCATCGCAGGAGCGATCTTTATGACAGAAATTGCACCTGCATGGGGCCGGAAAATTCTCCAGCCAGTCATTGAATTGCTTGTAGGGATTCCATCCGTTGTTTACGGATTCATAGGTCTTACAGTATTGGTGCCGTTTATCGGACATTTCAAGTCAAGCGGCTCAGGGCATAGCGTGTTAGCAGGAACGATTGTCCTGTCTATTATGATTCTGCCAACCGTTACATCTATTGCAACTGATGCAATGGCTTCCCTTCCAAAAAGCTTGCGTGAGGGATCGTATGCACTTGGCGCAACAAGATGGCAAACGATTAGACGTGTGCTTGTACCAGCAGCTCTTCCAACATTAATGACAGCTGTCGTTCTTGGGATGGCGAGAGCATTTGGAGAAGCCCTTGCCGTTCAAATGGTCATTGGAAACACACGTAATTTACCAGAGAGCATTATGGATACAGCTGGTACATTAACAACCATTATTACGTTAAACATGGGTCACACAACGTATGGAAGTGTTGAGAACAATACACTTTGGTCAATGGGGCTTGTCCTTCTAGTTGTATCGTTTATGTTCATACTCATTATCAGATACTTGTCGTCTAGGAGGAAGATTTAATGAATAGCAAAATGACCGATCGTTTTGCCACGATTGTTTTTGGATTATGTGCCGCCATTATTACGGCGATCCTAGTTGGTTTGTTTTCTTATATCATTTTCAACGGTGCAAAAGAATTAAATTTTGACTTTTTGACAACACGCTCAAGTGCAATTGGCTCTGGCGGCGGCATTAGGGATCAGCTGTTTAACTCGTTTTACATTTTGTTTATTACAATGCTGATCACAGTACCACTTGGTGTCGGTGGCGGAGTGTACATGGCTGAATATGCGCCTCAAAACAAAGTCACTGATTTTATTCGTACATGTATTGAAGTGCTGTCTTCACTTCCTTCCATTGTCATTGGTATGTTTGGTTTACTTATGTTTGTCAATTTAACAGGCTGGGGCTATACAATCATCGGAGGAGCTCTTGCGCTCACGGTGTTTAACCTGCCAGTGATGGTCAGGGTGACAGAAGACGCGCTTCGCTCTGTACCGAAGGATCAAAAGGAAGCATCACTAGCGCTTGGTGTGACGAAATGGCATACAGTGAAGACGGTCCTGATTCCAGGTGCGATTCCTTCTATTATTACCGGTGCGATTTTAGCATCAGGAAGAGTTTTCGGGGAGGCAGCAGCGCTTCTTTTCACAGCAGGCCTCACCACACCGCGTCTTGATTTTACAAACTGGAGTCCATTTTCTGATACGTCACCGCTGAATATTTTTAGACCGGCAGAAACATTAGCCGTTCATATATGGAACGTCAATACACAAGGAATCATTCCAGATGCAGAGGCCATTGCAAATGGTGCATCAGCCGTACTTGTGCTTTCAGTTTTAGTATTCAACTTAGCAGCTAGATGGCTTGGTTCATTTATTCATAAGAAGCTTACGTCAAAATAATGTGAGAAAGGTGTGAAGGGGATATGGTTCAAATGCTAGCAGAAAAAAAAGAGATTGCAGCAAAAAAGGCTCCACTTCAAGCAGAACAGATTTTACAGGTGCAGGATTTAAGCATTTATTATGGGGAAAAAAGAGCGGTCAATCACATTTCATTTGAAATTGAGAAGAACGCAATTACCGCATTAATCGGCCCATCTGGTTGCGGGAAATCAACCTTTTTACGCAGCATTAACCGCATGAACGACTTGATCCCAGGTGCGAGAAGTGAAGGGGCGATCATGTACGAAGGGCTCAATATTTTGGATGACCGCATTAATGTGGTCAATTTAAGAAGAGAGATCGGTATGGTTTTCCAAAAACCAAATCCATTTCCTAAATCGATCTACAATAACATTACCCATGCGTTAAAGTATGCGGGTGAAAAAAGAAAATCAGTGCTTGATGATGCGGTAGAGGAAAGCTTAACAAAAGCGGCGCTTTGGGATGAGGTCAAAGATCGTCTGCACCGCTCAGCTTTGTCATTATCCGGCGGTCAGCAGCAGCGCCTTTGTATTGCCCGTACACTTGCGATGAAGCCCAGCGTTCTTTTATTAGATGAACCTGCTTCTGCCCTAGACCCGATCTCAAATGCAAAAATTGAAGAGCTATTATCAGATTTGAAAAATGATTATTCGATCGTCATTGTGACTCACAACATGCAGCAAGCGTTACGTGTATCTGATCATACGGCCTTTTTCCTAAACGGTGATCTAGTAGAATATGATGCCACTGAACGTATCTTTACACGTCCTGCGCAGCAAAAAACAGAAGACTATATCAATGGTCGATTTGGATAAGGCGGGTGGATTTTGATGAATGCAGTAGCAACTGAAACAGCCAAAAAAGAAGTGTTTCGTGTGAATGATATGAACCTTTGGTATGGACAGCATCACGCACTCAAGCATATTGATTTAGACATAAGAGAGCATGAAGTCACAGCAATTATCGGTCCGTCCGGGTGCGGAAAGTCAACGTTTATCAAGACCTTAAATCTCATGGTCAAAACAGTGCCAGGTGTGAAAATCACCGGGGATATGATGTATAACGGTGACAATATTTTAAAAGGCCGTGTCGATCTCGTGGAACTGCGTAAAAACGTTGGGATGGTCTTTCAAAAAGGAAACCCATTCCCTCAATCTATCTTTGATAATGTCGTCTATGGGCCAAGAATTCACGGGGTGAAGAGCAAGCAGCAATTAAAAGAAATCGCTGAAAAAGCGCTTCGTGATGTTGCCCTTTGGGATGAAGTGAAAGATCGCTTAAGTGCGCCTGCATTAGGTCTTTCCGGCGGTCAGCAGCAGCGTCTTTGTATCGCAAGAGCCATTGCTACAAGCCCAGATATCTTATTAATGGATGAACCAACATCAGCGCTTGATCCTGTCTCAACATTAAAGATTGAAGAATTGATTATGAAATTAAAAGAGAAATATACGATTGCCATTGTGACGCATAACATGCAGCAAGCGGCCAGGGTATCAGATAGAACAGCCTTCTTCTTAATGGGGGAGCTTGTTGAGATCAATGATACGAATGTGATGTTCTCTGAGCCAAATGATCAAAGAACAAATGATTATATATCTGGTCGATTTGGATAACAAAAACCCCTGGAGGTCAGCGCCGCCAGGGGTTTTTATTGTTATTTTGTTAAGGCTTTGACGATTTGTTTGAACGTCATCCCTGTTTTTAAATTGAACTTGCCTGCACGAATTTCTTTATGGTAGCCGGCGTCAATCACGTAATCATTAAAATCTTTAGACGAGTTGATGATTCCGTCCTTTTCAAGCATGTCTGAAACATCACTTGTGCTCATCCCGTTTTTAATAACGAATTTGACCGATTTTCCTTTAGGCTTGTCTGATGTTTCTTTATCATTTTTAGAATCGCCGTCTTCATTTGCTTTCAGTGCTTTTTCTTTATAATCAAGAAGCTGCTGATATGTTTCACGGCTAACGGAGACTTCTTTTTTAGAGTCTAAATAGTTTTTCACGTCAGTGTCTGTTACTTTCGCTGCGAGCGTTTCTTTTGTGGTCGTATCAGCCGCCGCTTCATCTTTTCCAGTGAGGAAAAAAACGATTGCCAGAACACCAGTTGCAAGAATCATACCTGCCGCAAACGTTTGGATGCTTTTTTTCGTCATACAAGCACCTTCTCGTTGTCTTTAATGATCATGTTGACCTCATCTACAGATACATGCTCAGCGCGTGCAATGGCCTCAGGAGACATGCCATTTTGATGCTTTGAAATGATTTGTCTTGCGATAGATGGATCAATTTCTGAATGTTTGCGGACGACGATGTTTGTTTCAAGCAATTCTTCTTCAAGAACCTTCATTTTCTTTTTCAGTTTATAGATTTCTTGCATTGCAGATAGTTGAAGTGTTTCAAGTTCCTGCTCGACTTCTTTAATCGGCTCTCTTTGAAAATATGAGAATGCGATCAGTACGATACTGACAACAAGCAATCCAATAATTGCAATTTCCATGTTTCATCACCTTTTATTCGTATTTTAATGCTGAAAACCATAAAAGGCTTTCATGATTGTTTCAGACAGTTTTCGACCCTTCTTTTTTATACCATAAAAAAGCTAGTTTCAAAAGGAATTGCTGAAAAAATCACCTTTTTTTCATCTTTTTTCTTTTTATATGAAAAACGAGTATGAAAATCTTGCTCGCTGTCAAAATAAAAGAGGGTTTCTCATGTATACAGTACGACAAAGATTGACGTTTTATAGGGGAGCAGGCCATTTTTCATGAAATGATCGTACGATATAGATCAGAACGCAGACGGATTGCACTGAAATTGAAATTGGTGAAAAAACATTCTAGCATTCCTAAGCTAGAAGTGGTATTATAGTTAGGTCTGAATGTGAATTGATTTTAGTTTGGAGGGAAAAACATGCGCGTAAATATTACTCTAGCTTGCACTGAATGCGGTGAGCGTAACTATATTACTAAAAAGAATAAGCGAAACAATCCAGATCGCGTTGAATTCAAAAAGTATTGCTCACGTGATAAAAAACAAACTTTACATCGTGAAACAAAGTAAGCAGCAGGGAATTTTCCTGCTGTTTTTTTATGATGGGAGATGATCTGTGTGAAAAAGGAACTCCGCCTTCAAACATTAGCCAAGCTGGATCAGATGAGTGCTGAGGAATTCGAGCGAAGCACCGCTTTACTTCATGAGCACTTGTTTCAGCTGCCAGCATGGAAACAAGCAAATACGATTGCACTCACCATGTCTAGAGGAAAAGAGGTACCGACAATGCCTCTCATTGAAAAAGCATGGCAGGAGGGGAAAACAGTATGTGTACCCACCTGTTTTCCGGAAACAAAAGAGATGACGTTTTATAAATATACACCAGAAACGAAGATGATATCCCGCTACTTTGGGCTATTGGAGCCCGACCCTATGGCGTCGGCCGCTGCATCTAAAAAATCAATCGATTTGATCATTGTGCCTGGGGTGTGCTTTGATCGACAAGGTTACCGTATCGGATATGGGGGCGGCTATTATGACCGCTACTTAGCTGATTATCACGGTGAAACCCTTGCCCTTTGTTTGACTGTTCAGCAAACCGAGCAGATTCCGGTTGAAACGCACGACATTCCGGTCTCCATTATCGTCAGTGAGAAAGGTATCTTATAAAATAAAGTCCGCTGCTTATACGTATGAACGGGCTTTTTGTGTTGAGCGAAGGTCTTGTTTGTGATCAAAAGTCACATGAACGATAGCGATCAACATTCTTCATTAAAAAGCATTTTAGCTGACGGGGGGATATGTTTTGAAAAAATTTCGTGGAAAGAAAAGATACTTCCGTAATATGTGGGAGGAAGTGAATACTTATCAATTAACGCTCGACCACGATTCGTGGTTCTCTTTTTCGCATACGCACCTTGATTTTTTTGGAGTCGGGGAAAATAGCTTAAAAATAAGGAGAGAACATATTAAAGCTCATATCGCTTTATATCATAGGCTGTTAAAACAGCTTGAAGGCTTTGAAAAGCCATACCAAACTTGGATTTGTATTCACGAGCATGACCCTGGTTTAGACGCTGTATATGTTCATACACCAAATCCATACGACAGTTACTTCCCGCACAAGGTGGAGGGGTTAGAGCGGAATTGTAAGCTGCCTCATACTTTCAAGGATTTAATCGACCTTCATCAATTTGACGTTTCTTATGATCAATCAGAGGGAGAGGTTTATTATATTCAATCAAAAGAACAAGGGATTAGATTGTGAAGGCCTGCTTTTAAGCGATAAAAATGTTGGTTCATGCATAAACAAATCCTATTTAAGCCACGATACGAACATAGGAGGGAATATGATGAATAAAATGATTTGGAGCATTGTGTTCACACTGTTTGCATTCGTTCTCGTGCAAAATCGTTATCGGCTCATGAATTTGATTTTAGGCCAAAATCAAGTACGTCACTTTTTGATTAAATGGCTGATGAAAATCCCATATTTTCGGACGAAATTTATTCGCCAAGCATTCTAATCCCGCAAATGCCGGGATTTTTTTGTTTTGAAATGCGGATCAGAACGATTCTTGTTATAATAATGTAAAAAATGGAGCGCGAATGTATGAATGTCATAGATAGTCTATTTTGGCGAGTTGTTGATGAACTAAGACAAAAAGGATACGAGATGATTCAAAGTCCGTACCCAGAAGATGAAATATTTTTTGAAGCACCACGAAACTCAGGCTATGATCTCATTCGTCTGTATAGAAAAGATGTGAATTTCAGACAGGAGATCGTTCGAGATATCGAGGAGCAAACATATCGGATCAATCAGCTGAGAGAAGCTATGCGTAAACGATCGCTTCATCTCTTGCAGCTGCAATTTACAACTGATGTTCCAGTAGATGATTGGGAAGACTTAAACGGTGAGCTGCAAAAAGAGAATAAGGTGACAGTTACTCCTGTGTTACTCAATGCAGACACGCTTCAAAACGATATAAACGAACTGCAAAAATGGCTGAATACATCTCTTGCAGTTGATGTAGAAGAAGCGAAGAGAGACACAGCTGAGGATGCAATGCAGCTTAAAAGGAACGTGCTCCAGGCATTTGATGATCAGGAAAAACAGCGTGAACGAGAACGGGCCGTGTTTCAAAATGGCAGACCCATTTTCACCTACTTGCTGATCGCTGTCCAAGTGGTGATGTTTCTTTTACTTGAGCTATCTGGCGGAAGTACCAATACGGCAACTTTAACTGCATTTGGTGCTAAAAATAATGTGCTGATTTTAGAGGGTGAATGGTGGCGCCTGATAACACCAATGTTTTTACATATTGGCTTGACGCACTTACTCTTTAATACTTTTGCTCTTTGGTCAGTTGGAGCGGCTGTTGAGAGAATTTATGGGTCAGGAAGATTTTTGCTCATCTATTTAATTTCTGGCATTTTTGGCTCCATAGCGAGCTTTGTGTTTAATACGGCAATTGCAGCCGGAGCATCAGGCGCGATTTTTGGCTGTTTAGGGGCACTGTTATATTTAGCTATCTCAAACCGAAAGCTTTTCTTTCGGACGATGGGGACAAATATTATTGTCATTATTCTCATTAACCTAGGAATAGGCTTCACTGTATCAGGTATTGATAACGCAGGGCATCTTGGCGGTCTGGTTGGCGGCTTTTTCGCTGCATTAGCTGTCCGTCTTCCTAAACAGACGCAGCCTGTCAAAATGCTTCTTGCGACTGCTGCTTTGCTCTTGATTGGTGGTTTTGGATTGTATACAGGGTTTCATTCAGATAATCAAAAGGAAGCAGCGGCAACAAGTGAGGCAGCGAGTTTATTTGATGAGAAAAAGTATAGCGAAGCAAGTGAACGACTAGAGGAATATGTACACGAAAAAGATGCATCAGCTGAGGCACTTCATATTTATGCACTATCGGAAGCGCAGCAGGGCCAACTTGATAAGGCTATTCAATTTTTACAAAAGTCGCTTGAAAAAGATCCAGATGATCCAAATAAACTGTATCATTTATCGTTGTTATTCGTAGAAAAAGGAGAGACAGCGAAAGCAGATGATCTATTAGCGAAAGCATTAAAACAAGATCCTCAAAATGATCAATTTTTAAAGCTGAAACAATATATCGAAAATAGTCAAACACGTTGAATGACTTGACTGAAAGCGCATTTATGAATACGCTTATCCTATCTGTTGATGAGAAGAAATGGTGGAAACAATGAAAACGTTATATGATGTACAGCAGCTGCTTATGAGATTTGGAAATTATGTGTATTTCGGAGATCGTGAAGTAGAATTAGAATTTATGGCAGACGAATTGAAGGAAATGTATACATCGGGCATCATTGACCGGACTGAATGGTCAAACGCAATGACGATTCTTCAAATGGAGTTAGCCAAACTAAATCGAAAAACAATGTGAAGGTGGAGGGCATATGACAGGGGATTGGTTTGTAGGTATTGATCTTGGCGGTACGACAATTAAGCTTGCGTTCATTAATCTATATGGTGAAATTCAGCATAAGTGGGAGATTCCTACGGATAAATCCGGGCAGACGATCACAGTCGATATTGCCAAATCAATTGACCATAAACTGGTTGAGATCAGTATGCCGAAATCAGCACTTATTGGGATCGGAATGGGTGCACCTGGACCTGTAGATAAAGTATCTGGAATCGTCTATAAAACAACGAATCTGGGCTGGACAAACTATCCGTTGAAAGATCACCTAGAGGCAGAGACAGGACTTCCATCTGTCATTGAAAATGATGCGAATATTGCTGCACTCGGTGAAATGTGGAAGGGTGCAGGAGATGGCGCAAAAAATATCCTGATGGTCACACTTGGAACGGGGGTTGGCGGCGGCATCATCGTCAACGGTGAAGTTGTTCAAGGGGAGACAGGAGCTGGCGGAGAAATTGGCCATATTTGTGCCGTTCCATTTCAAGGAGCACCTTGTAACTGCGGAAGAACAGGCTGTATTGAAACAATCGCATCTGCAACTGGCATCGTCCGGCTTGCAAAGGATAAATTAGAAACCGAGCAGCATACATCTTCACTTGGCACGCTCGCTTCGCTATCAGCAAAGAATGTATTTGAAGCGGCAGAAAACGGAGATGATCTTGCAATGCGTGTCGTAGAAGAAGTGACGACACATCTTGGACTTGTCCTAGCGAATCTTGCCAGTGCTTTAAACCCAACGAAAATTGTGATTGGCGGCGGTGTTTCAAAAGCAGGTGAGCTTCTTCGCAGTAAAGTAGAACGCGTTGTGAAACAACATGCGTTCCCGCCTTGCGCAGACGATGTCGAAGTGGTGATAGCATCACTCGGAAACGATGCGGGTGTCATCGGTGGTGCATGGATGGCAAAAACCAAATGGCTGTCTTGAACAAAAAAGTCATAATGATGTCATTTTTATTAAAAAAAGCGATAGATAGGCATGAAATTGGATGTTTAGCATATTCATAAGTTTGTCATGAGGAAAAAGACATTGATTTTCCATCATATACAGGATAAGATATACTTTAGTTATTTTTCTAGAAGCACCAATAATTAGGGTATATCCTGAGCCTGGGTGCGCGCTTAGCATAAGGAGGTTACAATGCGAAAGAATAGATTAAAGGCGATTTCATTTTTACTGATTGCGACATTGCTGATGTGGGTCAAAACCTATGTTATCTATAAATCTAGCTTCAATATTAAAATTGAAAATTTCATGCAGGAGTTTATCCTGTTTATTAATCCGCTTAGCTTTCTTTTGTTTATCTTCGGTATCGGTTTATTTTTCAAAGAGAAAAATCGAAATCGATATATCATCGTGACAAGCTTTATCCTGACATTCATTTTGTTAGCCAACATTGTGTTTTATCGATTCTATAGTGACTTTCTAACCATCCCCGTCCTATTTCAAACAAACAATATGGGTGACCTCGGGTCAAGTATTACCTCTTTAATTGAACCAGTCGATTTACTGATGTTCGTTGATATCATCATTTTAATTTGGCTCTATAAAAAACAGCCTTCCTTTAGAACAGATGTCACAGTTTCACGAAAAGAACGAGCAGCATATTACTTATTTGTGGCAGCTACATTTTTCTTTAACCTTGGTTTAGCTGAAACAGAAAGACCAGAACTGCTTACTCGCTCATTTGACCGTGAGATGCTGGTGAAAAATATCAGCTTATATAACTTTCATATTTATGACGGGGTATTGCAATCGAAGCAGTCCGCCCAACGAGCCCTTGCTGACAGCAATAGCTTAACTGAAATTGAAAACTATGTAAGCGCAAATCAAACAGACCGTAATGAAAAGACATTTGGTCAAGCAAAAGGACGAAATGTCATTCTTGTATCACTTGAATCTACACAGAGTTTCGTGATCAATGAAAAATTAAACGGGAAAGAAATTACTCCGTTTTTAAACAAATTGATCAAGAAAAGCTATAACTTTACTAATTTTTATCACCAAACAGGTCAAGGGAAAACATCTGACTCAGAGTTTATTGTAGATAATTCTCTTTATCCACTTGGAAGAGGGGCTGTGTTCTTCACAAATCCAAGTAATGAGTTTACAGCGACACCTGAGCTGTTAAAGGATGAGGGCTACCACTCTTCTGTTATTCATGCGAATAACAAAAGCTTCTGGAACCGTGATCTTATCTACGATAGCTTTGGCTACGACAAGTTCTTTGATATTAAATCATTTGATGTGAATGAAGAAAACTCAGTTGGCTGGGGACTGAAAGATGGTCCGTTCTTTGAGCAGTCCGCTGAATTAATGAAATCGATCCCGCAGCCTTTCTATACGAGATTGATTACATTAACGAACCATTTCCCTTTTGATTTAGATGAAGAAGATAAGCTCATTGATGAATATGATTCAAAGAGTAAAACGCTGAACAAGTACTTCCCTACAGTGCGTTATCAAGATGAAGCCCTTAAGCTTTTCTTTAAAAAGATGAAGGAAGCTGGGTTATACGATAACTCCATTTTTGTTTTATATGGGGATCACTACGGAATTTCTGAAAACCATAACGAAGCCATGGGACAATTTTTAAATAAAGAGATTACGCCATTTGAAGAAGTACAGCTTCAAAAAGTCCCATTTGTTGTACACATTCCAGGGGTAACGGATCAACATCCAAAAGAAATTGATACGGTAGGTGGTCAGGTCGATATCCGTCCAACTGTACTCAATCTTCTAGGCATTGATACAAGTAAACAAATTCAATTTGGTCATGACCTTTTATCGAAAGATACGAATGACTTTACAGTACTCCGTGATGGAAGCTTTATTACGAAGGACAGCATTTTTACAGATGGTGTTTGCTACAATAAAGAGACAGGCGAGCCAGCAGATGATAAAAATTTGTGTCAGTCTTATGAAGAGAAGGCGAAGCAGGAGCTTCAATTCTCTGATCAAATCATCTACGGAGATCTCCTTAGATTTTATGATCGAAACAGCCCGACCATTCACCATCCAAAAAAGAAGGTGAAACGGAGCTGAAAAAGGCGTCCTAATAGATGAAAAAACCTCTGCTATTTTTAGAAGCAGAGGTTTTCTTTTTTTGCCTGACGGCTCATATAATATGAGAGGAGGGATGTAAATGAAGACAACGTCGTTTGGAAAAATTGAATGGCAGCTGGATGAAGCGGAGAGGGATGCTGTGGCAAAGCAGCTTGGTATTGGCAAAGCTGCTTTTCATTTATCTAATCAAACAAGCACTGATGACCTTCTTTTACCGGGATATAGACTTCCAGAAGGAGTCCATGAATTTGATTCCATCGGTGATGTGCAGAAATTTATTGCGCCTTATAGACTGCAGCAATCCGATGATTGGATCAATGGAACATTTGAATATGATAGCGCTCAATTAGAAGAAGAGCTGAGCCGCTTGAAAGCCGTATTTCCTTTTCTTCATATCAGCGTCATTGGTCATTCAGTGCTTGATACACCTATTTATGAAATCCGAACAGAGCCTGTTCAGCATTTACATTCTATTCATCTCAATGCCACATTTCATGCAAATGAATGGATCACGACGTCTGTTTTATTAAAATGGTTGAAATCGCTTTGCTTAGCAGCGTCTGACCCGGTTCAGGCAAGACATTATGAAGCGGTTCATATTCTGCAGACCACCGCTTTATCCATCGTGCCAATGGTCAATCCAGATGGAGTGGATTTGGTTCGTAATGGACCGGAGTCACTAGGTCTTCATCGTGAAGAATTCACACTACTAAACGGTGGATATTCCGATTACCGGGAATGGAAAGCAAATATTCGAGGGGTGGATTTAAACAATCAATTCCCTGCTTATTGGGAGATCGAGTACTATCGTCATCAGTCGAAGGCACCGTCCTACCGGGATTATCCTGGGCGCGAGCCATTAACAGAACCAGAAGCGAAAGCGATGGCAAATCTTGCGCTGCGAAAACGATTTGACCGGCTGATTGCCCTTCATACACAAGGAGAAGAGATTTATTGGGGTTTTCTTGGCCATGAGCCAGCCATCTCAAAAGAAATGGTCAAACGATTCGAACAAGTGAGCGGCTACAAACCGATCCAATATCTCGACAGCTATGCAGGCTATCGCGATTGGTTTATTTATCAATTTCATAATGAGGGCTATACAGTTGAGCTTGGTCTAGGGAAAAATCCTCTTTCCATGGATCAATTTGATTCGATTTATGAAAAAACAAAGCGGCTTTTATGGGAAGCGTGTAAGTGTTAAAAGCACCTGTCTGGTGCTTTTTCATATTGGAGCAACAATCAATTGCTTATGGTCAATAAAAACAATGTTGAAGTAATTGACGAAGGCTTTCTTGTAAGCTATTGTGAAAGATATGGATGTAAAAAAAAGGATATGATTTAGGGAGATGTCGACTATTGAGTGCTCAAAGCCTGTGGAAAAGAAATTTTACTTATCTATTTGTTTCTAAAATGTGCAAAATTACAGCGGATAGTTTATCTTTCAACACCATCTTGTGGCTTTTGGTACTAGGAGGGAAAGGAGCAATAGGGACAGCTTTTTTTATTGCGGTCAGCTTTGTCCCTCAAGCGATTGTTGGACCATTTATTACGCCTATGATGAAGCCGCATCAATTGAAATTTTGGATGTGCTTTGCTGATTTAACACGAGGAGCGATTATTCTTGTGATCGTGGTTAGTTACTTTTATGGTTTCACACCATTAGTCCTCATCATTGGCTGCATGCTGCTTCATTCGGCGACGGGAGGCTCCTACGAACCGGCATCTGTATCGATTATTCCAAAGCTTGTCCATGAGGACCTCATACAAAAGGCGAATGCAACCATCCAATCAGCAAGTCATGTCGTAAGACTTGTGACGGTAACGATTTGTGGTGTCATGATTGCATTTGTAGGCGTAGGCTATACAATGCTTGTGATCATTCCTCTTTATCTTTTGTCCGCTTTATTGGTGTTCATGATTTCATATCAAACAGAAGCCATCATCGATAAAGCCAAAAAAGGATTATCTTATGGCAAAAGATTAATTCGAGGTTTTTCACTTGTTAGAAGCCATCATATTTTGTTTCCGTTAGCCATTTTTTGTGTCTGCTCAAACTTTGCTGCGGCACCATGGGAAGCATTGTCTGTTATTTATTTAACTGAAGATTTACATAGTGGACCGGTCGTCTATTCATTCATCAAAGTCACAACCGCACTAGGCGCATTTTTGATGGGGTTTGTTTTGACAAAAATAAAAGTGAATCGGTATGGATTGCTGTTTATAGGTGCTGGGATTGTTGATGGAATCGCCTTCTTCATCACAGGTATGAACGCATTGTTACCACTTGTGTTTATATCAGCTTTTGCTTTAGGAGCAGCCATTAGTGCAGTTAACGTACCCGAACATACGATGATTCAATTGTCAGTAAAGGCAGAGGATCAGCCGCAAGTGTACGCGATTATCAACATGATTTCCTTCTTGATGATTCCGTTAGGCGCTCTCATTGGCGGTTATATGGCTACACTGTTTGGATCTGGGTATGTCATTGCGGCTGGCGGCATCATTGAAGCTGTTTCAGGTATATGCTTGCTTTTGTTTACAAAGATCGGAAAGGTAGAGAGGGCGGATTTGACGATAGAACGAGACAAACCTGCTGTAAAA
>NZ_LKCP01000009.1:0-954 GCF_001518755.1 Bacillus sp. AM 13(2015)
CTTCATTTTGACACTGATTTTTCTTCAAAGCCTGCCGATTTTTACAGTTAGGAAAATTAAACACTCTTTAAAGGTCGAAGAAATTATTTGTTTTATGATTTTTAATTGCCTCAGTTTTAACTGGACTTGCTGGGATCTCATTTCAAGGGATGCAGGCAGAGCATATTTTGTCACGTTATGTAGTGCTGACCTTTGCTTTTATTGGCGGAGCAGTATTGGTTGTACGGTCGGTGTTGTGACAGGATTAATTCTCGGTCTCGCCAACATTGGAAACCTTTATCAGATGAGTCTTCTTGCCTTTTCAGGTTTATTAGGCGGATTGCTGAAAGAAGGGAAGAAAGCAGGGGCGGCCATCGGCTTAATTGTGGGTTCCTTACTCATTTCACTGTATGGGGAAGGGTCAACAGGTCTCATGACCACATTGTATGAATCACTTATAGCGGTTGCACTCTTTTTGCTCACGCCGCAATCAGTCACCTCCAAGGTAGCGAAATACATTCCTGGTACGGTAGAGCATGTACAAGAGCAGCAGCAATATGCTCGGAAAGTACGAGACGTGACAGCAAAAAAGGTAGACCAATTCTCTAATGTATTTCATGCGCTGTCTGAGAGTTTTGCGACATTTTACGAATCTATTCCTGAAGAGAAGAAGCAGGAAGAGGATGTAGATCTTTTTTTAAGTACGATCACAGAACGATCCTGTCAAACGTGCTATAAGAAAAATAAATGCTGGGTGCAGAACTTTGATACAACCTATGAACTAATGAAACAAGTTATGCATGAATCTGATGAAAAAACGTATGAGCATAACCGAAAATTGAAAAAGAAATTTAGTCAGCACTGCTCGAAATCAAAACATGTCGAGGAATTGATTGAAGAGGAGATCGCTTACTATAAAGCCAACCAGACACTGAAGAAAAAAGTCCAAGACAGCAGACGTCTTGTGGCTGAACA
>NZ_LKCP01000010.1:0-1104 GCF_001518755.1 Bacillus sp. AM 13(2015)
TGAGAGTTTTGCGACATTTTACGAATCTATCCTGAAGAGAAGAAGCAGGAAGAGGATGTAGATCTTTTTTTAAGTACGATCACAGAACGATCCTGTCAAACGTGCTATAAGAAAAATAAATGCTGGGTGCAGAACTTTGATACAACCTATGAACTAATGAAACAAGTTATGCATGAATCTGATGAAAAAACGTATGAGCATAACCGAAAATTGAAAAAGAAATTTAGTCAGCACTGCTCGAAATCAAAACATGTCGAGGAATTGATTGAAGAGGAGATCGCTTACTATAAAGCCAACCAGACACTGAAGAAAAAAGTCCAAGACAGCAGACGTCTTGTGGCTGAACAGCTGATGGGGGTCTCGCAAGTGATGGAGGATTTTTCCCGGGAAATAAAACGAGAAAGAGAACAGCATTTTATTCAAGAAGAGCAGATGATAGAAGCGCTTCAGCACTTTGGTATTGAAATTCAGCAAGTAGAAATCTATAGCTTGGAACAGGGAAATGTCGATATTGAAATGAGAATCCCATATTGCCAAGGGCATGGGGAATGTGAAAAAATCATTGCTCCAATGCTTTCAGATATTTTAGAAGAACAGATTTTAGTCAAAGCAGAGCAGTGTGCAGAGCATCCAACAGGCTATTGTCATGTTGTGTTTGGTTCTGCTAAATCATATCGAGTGGCTACAGGCGTGGCACATGCAGCAAAAGGCGGAGGACTGGTATCTGGAGACAGCTACAGCATGATGGAGCTTGGTGCAGGCAAGTATGCCGCAGCTATTAGTGATGGAATGGGCAACGGAGCACGTGCTCATTTTGAAAGCAATGAGACGATTAAGCTGTTAGAAAAAATATTGGCGTCAGGTATCAATGAAAAAGTGGCGATTAAAACCATTAATAGTATTTTATCTTTACGAACGACGGACGAGATCTATTCAACATTGGATTTATCCATTATTGATTTACAGGATGCAAGCTGTAAGTTCCTCAAGATTGGTTCAACACCCAGCTTTATTAAACGGGGTGATCAGTGATGAAGGTACAAGCAAGCAACTTGCCTATTGGCATTATTGAATGAATTCGAAGTCGAGGTTGTGAGCGAACAG
>NZ_LKCP01000011.1:0-4090 GCF_001518755.1 Bacillus sp. AM 13(2015)
CGAGGACTTAACCTATATTCATTTGTGAAGCATGAACATTGTTATCTAGTTTTGAGAGAACATTCTCTCCATCAGGTTTGGTGGCGATAGCGAAGAGGTCACACCCGTTCCCATACCGAACACGGAAGTTAAGCTCTTCAGCGCCGATGGTAGTTGGGGGTTTCCCCCTGTGAGAGTAGGACGCCGCCAAGCTTCTATCAGGATCAGTTCCAGTCGGAACTGGTCTTTTTTGTGTTTTTGGGAGGTTTGGCACCATATAAATGTGGAAATAATATTGTTAGTTGAGCGATTATCTTGAAAAATCGACCGAAAAAATTTATAGTAAGATTAAAGTCAAATATAGTCAAAGTCAATGGAGGAGGAGGCGGAGTGGCACAAAATATTTCTGATATCATCGAGCAGTATTTGAAGGAAGTCTTGGATCAGAACGGTCGAGAAATATTAGAAATTAAGCGCAATGAAATTGCAGATAAATTTCAATGCGTACCTTCACAAATTAACTATGTTATCAATACACGCTTTACGAGCGAGAGAGGCTATATCGTTGAAAGTAAGCGTGGCGGCGGTGGCTATATCCGCATCATTAAAGTCAAAATGAATGATGAAGTCGACTTATTGAACAACATTATTTCCCAAATATATCATCGTTTATCACAGGCTGCATCCGATCATATCATCATGCGTCTTGTTGAAAATAACATTTTATCTGAAAGAGAAGCTAAGATGATGATTAGTGTCATGGACCGTTCTGTATTGCATATTGATTTACCTGAACGAGATGAACTGCGGGCTCGGATGATGAAAGCGATGTTAAATGCTTTGAAATTAAAGTAAAGCGGGTGAAAAGATTGATTTGTCAAGAATGTAATGAGAGACCAGCCACTTTTCACTTTACGAAAGTTATAAATGGAGAAAAACAAGAAATGCACATATGTGAACAATGTGCAAAAGAAAACAGTGATTCATATGCTATGAGTGGAAACCAAGGTTTCTCGATTCACAACTTATTATCAGGCTTATTAAATATTGATCCTAGCTTCACCACAAGTGCTAACAAGGGCTCGTCTATTTTTCAAGAAGCGAAAGAAGTGGATCAATGTCCTAAGTGTGGCTTAACCTTTCAGCAGTTCAGAAAAACAGGCCGATTTGGCTGTGCAGAATGCTATCGTACATTTGATCAGTATCTGAACCCTGTTTTACGGAAAGTCCATAGTGGAAATACAGTCCATAATGGGAAAATCCCAAAACGAATTGCCGGCAGCCTGCATGTCCGCCGGAAACTTGAGTTAATGCAGCAAGAGCTGAAGCAGCTGATTGAACAGGAAGAGTTCGAAAAAGCAGCGGAAGTTCGAGATCAAATTCGTGCATTAGAGCATGAGCAATCTCAGCAGAGGGAGGGAGATTAACGACATGTCGCTCCAGCATTTTATTCAAGACGCTCTAAGTCAGTGGATGAAACAAAAAGGACCAGAAAGTGACATTGTTCTAAGCAGTCGAATCCGGCTAGCGCGCAATCTAGAGCATGTTCGTTTCCCAACTCAGTTTTCTCAAGAAGAAGCTGAAGCTGTTCTCCAGCAATTCGAGCAAAAGTTTGCTAGCCACGAAGTGAAGGACATTGGAAACTTTGTTCTGATTCGAATGAATGAAACGCAGCCTTTAGCAAAGAGGGTACTTGTTGAAAAACATTTGATCAGTCCCAATTTAGCTGAATCAAGATTTGGCGGCTGTTTGCTTTCTGAGAATGAAGAAATTAGTGTGATGTTGAATGAAGAAGACCATATTCGAATCCAATGCTTATTCCCAGGTTTTCAGCTAGCCAATGCACTAAAAGCGGCTAATCAGGTAGATGACTGGATTGAAGAGCAAGTGGATTATGCATTTTCTGAAAAGCGAGGATACTTAACAAGCTGTCCGACTAATGTAGGTACAGGTATTAGGGCTTCGGTCATGATGCATTTACCGGCATTAGCGCTCACAAGACAAATGAATCGCATTATTCCCGCCATTAATCAATTAGGACTTGTGGTCAGAGGAATTTATGGTGAGGGCAGCGAAGCAATAGGGAACATCTTTCAAATTTCAAATCAAATGACACTTGGTCAATCAGAAGAAGACATTGTAGATGACTTGAATAGTGTGACCGCTCAGCTCATTGAACAAGAGCGATCTGCACGAAAAGCTTTATATCAAACATCTAAAATTGAACTTGAGGACAGAGTGTACCGGTCCTTGGGAATTTTGGCCAATTGTCGTATGATTGAATCAAAAGAAACAGCAAAGTGTTTGTCAGATGTGCGGCTTGGAATTGATTTAGGTATCATTAAGGGGCTTTCAAGTAATATACTGAATGAACTCATGATTTTGACCCAGCCTGGCTTCCTTCAACAATATTCAGGAGGAGCCTTGGAGCCAAATGAACGAGATATAAAACGAGCAGCGATTATTAGAGAAAGGCTGCGCTTAGAAATGCATAGGAATGGACAGGAGGATGAAACGATATGATGTTTGGAAGATTCACTGAAAGAGCTCAAAAGGTATTAGCACTTGCACAAGAAGAAGCCATTCGCCTAGGCCATAAGAATATTGGTACTGAGCACATTTTACTTGGCCTTGTACGTGAAGGGGAGGGCATCGCTGCCAAAGCGTTAGAAGCACTGGGCCTTGTTTCAGATAAAATCCAAAAAGAAGTCGAAAGCTTGATTGGAAGAGGGCAAGAGGTGTCTCAAGCTATTCCTCATTATACGCCTAGAGCGAAGAAGGTCACTGAGCTTTCAATGGATGAAGCAAGAAAGCTAGGTCATTCCTATGTAGGGACAGAACATATTCTATTAGGTCTTATTCGTGAGGGAGAGGGTGTCGCTGCCCGTGTCTTAAATAACCTCGGAGTGAGCTTAAATAAAGCACGTCAGCAAGTCCTGCAGCTGCTTGGAAGCAATGAAACAGGTGCATCTGCGGCAGGCTCTAATAGCAATGCAAATACACCAACACTTGATAGCTTGGCAAGAGATTTGACTGCTATCGCAAAAGAGGACAGCTTGGACCCAGTCATTGGCCGAAGCAAAGAAATTCAACGTGTCATTGAGGTCCTAAGTAGAAGAACAAAAAATAACCCTGTGCTGATTGGTGAGCCTGGTGTTGGTAAAACAGCCATCGCAGAAGGTCTTGCACAGCAAATTATTCATAACGAAGTGCCTGAAATCCTACGTGATAAACGAGTAATGACACTGGATATGGGAACTGTTGTAGCTGGAACGAAATATCGTGGTGAATTCGAGGATCGTTTGAAAAAAGTCATGGACGAAATTCGTCAGGCAGGAAATATCATTCTCTTTATCGATGAGCTTCATACACTCATTGGTGCTGGTGGAGCAGAGGGTGCGATTGATGCGTCTAATATTCTAAAACCATCTTTAGCACGTGGTGAGCTTCAATGTATTGGGGCGACAACGTTAGATGAGTACCGTAAATACATTGAAAAGGATGCTGCGCTTGAACGACGTTTCCAGCCAATTCAAGTAGATCAGCCTTCTGTTGATGAGAGTATTCAAATCTTAAGAGGACTTAGAGACCGGTATGAAGCACATCACCGTGTGTCTATTACAGATGAAGCGATTGAGGCGGCAGTGAAGCTGTCCGACCGTTATATTTCTGACCGATTCCTTCCAGATAAGGCGATTGATTTAATTGATGAGGCAGGTTCGAAAGTCCGTTTACGTTCGTTCACAACACCGCCTAACCTAAAAGAACTAGAGCAAAAGCTGGATGAAGTACGCAAGGAAAAGGATGCGGCAGTTCAAAGTCAAGAATTTGAAAAAGCAGCTTCTCTTCGCGATACAGAGCAGCGTTTGCGTGAAAAAGTAGAAGTCACAAAGAAATCATGGAAAGAAAAGCAGGGACAAGAGAATTCAGAGGTATCTGTAGATGATATCGCAATGGTCGTTTCCAGCTGGACGGGAGTGCCTGTTTCGAAAATTGCTCAAACGGAGACAGATAAGCTTCTGAATATGGAACAATTGCTCCACTCTCGTGTGATTGGGCAGGATGAAGCGGTTGTCGCTGTAGCAAAAGCGGTGAGACGTGCGCGTGCTGG
>NZ_LKCP01000012.1:0-1122 GCF_001518755.1 Bacillus sp. AM 13(2015)
CTTTTTTTTGCATGTGTAACGCGCAACATTTCAGCCTATAGTTCATTTGTTTGTTGGAGAAAATATCGAGTCAGCAGTTCCTCTACCCGGTGACGTATACGCGGATTAAAGTATTTATGCTTTTCTTCATAGCCATTTATGATAAATAGATACGTTGTAAATCCCTCATCGTGTTCAATTTGCTGTACTTTCATACTTTCTTTACGTAAATGCTGCTTCAGTTCATAAAGTGCTTTCTGTGCTTCCTTTAACACAGAGGTCACAAGCTGAATGTATGGTTCATTTAATTTAAATGTTTGATGTTGTTTTAAGTGTGTCAGATCACGATTGAGGATGGAGATGACCATAGGAAGAAAGATGGCCTGTTCCATCATTTGAAGCTGTACTCTTGATAGTCTCGTCATGTCCAAGCCTGCTTTCTTTATAAATAGAACAAATGTTCTTGTTTATTATATCGAATGAGTCAAAAAATCTCAAGGGGGGCGAGTGGGATTTATTTGTATATTTTTATGTTTTCCATGTAAAATGAAATGTAGACAAACCTTGAAGGAGTCAAACAAGTTGACATCATTTCTTTCTCTATTTACTCATGAAAATATCACATCATTTTTTGAAAGCTACAAGGCCTTTGGACCAATTGTCGCTATATTGCTTCCTCTGATTGAAGCATTTCTTCCTTTTTTACCACTCGTGGCGTTTGCGGTGGCAAATGCAAATGCATTCGGCCTTTGGGAAGGCTTTTTATTAACCTGGATCGGTGCAAGTGCAGGTTCTATTCTTGTCTTTTTACTGATCAGAAAATTTGGACAGATGAGAATGCTGAACTTTATTAGCAGACACCCTTCCATTAAGAAATTAATGCTTTGGGTAGAGAAACGGGGATTTGGTCCGTTATTTATTTTACTCTGCTTTCCTTTTACACCTTCTGCTGCCGTCAATGTGGTCGCAGGCTTATCAAGAATTAGCATGTGGCAATTTTCATTAGCTGCTTTAGCTGGTAAGTGTGTCATGCTCTTTATCATTAGTTTTATTGGTTATGACCTTTCTGCTTTAGTAAAGAATCCGTTAATGAAGTGTTTTTGCGTTCTAGTTATCGTTTTATTATGGTATGTTGAAAGAGAG
>NZ_LKCP01000013.1:0-29643 GCF_001518755.1 Bacillus sp. AM 13(2015)
CTTTCAAAACACCTTCTCGTGGAATTCCAAGTGCTCTTGCGAAATCATTTGTCGTTCCAACTGGAATAATTCCTAGTTTTGGTCTTTTTTCAAGCGGTGCTAGTCCGTTGACGACTTCATTGATCGTGCCGTCTCCACCTGCTGCTACAATTAAATCAAAATCTCTCTGTGCGGCCTTTTCTGCTGCTTGTGTGGCATCTCCTGCACATGTCGTCGCATGACAAGAAGTTTCATAGCCAGCTTGTTCAAATTTTTGCAAAACCTGCGGTAAATTCTTCTTGAAGAGTTCACGCCCAGATGTCGGATTGTATATAATTCGAGCACGTTTCATTCATCATCATCCTATATTCATTATGCAATCTATTTTCACCACTAACAACCTTTAATTATACTATGAGATTTGAAAATGGCAACAAAACAACCACCTAATATGTAAAATCTCCAAGCACATTTCCCTCAGTAAGAAAGCATTCTGATAAGATAAAAGAAAACGCTGTAAAGGATGATATGCGATGAAAAAGCCTGTCTATTTTAATCATGACGGCGGTGTTGATGACCTCGTCTCTTTATTTCTTCTCCTTCAAATGGAACATTTGAAAGTCATCGGAATGTCTGTGATTCCTGCTGATTGTTATTTAGAGCCTGCTCTCAGTGCATCTCAAAAAATCATTGATCGATTCAGCCCTTATGAAATTGAAGTCGCTGCTTCAACTTCTAGAGGCGTCAATCCATTTCCGAAGGAGTGGCGTATGCATGCTTTCTATGTAGATGCTCTGCCAATTTTAAATGAAAAAGGTACTGTTGATACAAAAGTGTCCAAGCTGCCAGCACACCTTCATCTGATTGAAACAGTTAAGAAGACAAAAGAACCTGTCACCCTGCTCTTTACTGGTCCGCTCACAGATCTTGCACGCGCTTTAGAAGAAGATCCTTCAATCTCTAACAAAATTGAGAAATTGGTGTGGATGGGCGGCACGTTCCTTGAAAAAGGCAATGTTGAAGAACCCGAGCATGACGGGACAGCAGAATGGAATGCATTTTGGGATCCTTATGCTGTGAGCACTGTCTTTCAGGAACCGTTTCCTATTGAAATGGTCGCACTTGAAAGTACAAATCAAGTCCCGCTTACACTTGATGTACGTCAGCGCTGGGCTTCTCTTCGTTCTCATATTGGAATAGATTTTATCGGACAGTGCTACGCCTTTTGTCCGCCGCTCATTCATCATGAAACCAATTCGACGTATTACTTATGGGACGTGCTGACAACAATTACTCTTGCTTCTACATCATTTACCCGTTCAAAAGAAGTGAATGCGATCGTTTATACCGAGACACCAAAGCAAGGACGGACAGAAGAACATCCAGATGGAAAATCAATTCAAGTGATTGACCATGTCGATCGTGATGCCTTTTTCCACGCATTTGAAGAACTTATGAGAAAAGCTGTTTGCCAGATTTCAAAATAAAAAAAGCCCCGCCAATGAGCGGGGCTTCCTCTTACTCTTCTTCTGCGTATTTATTCTTACGTTTAAACTTGCTTAACATTTCATACACGATTGGAACGATGACCAATGTGAGAAGTGTAGAACTTGTTAAACCGCCAATTACGGTAACACCAAGTCCTTTTGATACGATCTGGCTTCCGCCTTCAAATCCTAATGCGAGTGGCAGCAGTGCACCAATTGTCGCAAGTGCCGTCATTAAGATTGGACGTAATCTTGTTGCACCTGCTTCAAGTAACGCTTCTCTTGTTGAGAGACCTTCTTGTTCTTTATGAATCACGCGGTCAATCAAGACAATGGCATTTGTTACAACGATACCGATCAGCATGAGCAATCCAATCATGGCATTTAAGCTGATGGTTTCTTTTGCTATAAACAATCCAGCGAGAGCGCCAATAACCGTAAATGGAAGTGAGAAGAGAATTGCAAATGGTGCAAGACCTCCGCCAAATGTGATGACGAGAACGAGATACACAATGGCAATCGCTGCAAGCATTGCAAGGCCAAGCTGTGTAAAGGATTCTTGGATATCCGCACTTACGCCGCCTGTGTCAATCGTTACGCCAGATTTCAGATCAAGCTTGTCAACTTTCTTCTGAACATCTTGTGTCACACTTGAGACGTCGTCTGTTGTCATGTCACCAGACACTTCTGCGTAGATTTTTCCATCACGTTTTGTCACCGTATTTGCTGTCGTCCCATCTTTTACTTTGACGACATCACCAATTCGGACTTCTTGCCCTGTTGGTGTGGTGATCTTTTTATTTTCTAAATCTTTTTTGCTCTTATATTCATCTTTTTCCGTTTGAAGCTTCACATCAAGTTCTTTGCCGTCCTCTGTGACTTTCGTCAGTGTTGTTTCACTATTTTGAGGTGCAATCGCTTGAGCGATTTGTGAAGCAGTTAGACCTAGTTTCGCCAGTTTTTCTTGATCTGCATTAAACGTATATTCGTCGTATTTCTCAGATAAGCTTGTGCTGACATTTTTCAGGTTTTTCTCATCTTTTAAGATGTTCTCAACATCTTTTACTGTGCCTTCAATATCACTTGCTTTGTCCCCGTACACATAGTACGTCACAGTATTGCTGGCGCCAGCAGATGAGAAGTCTTGTGATTTCCATTCCCCTTTGGACGCTTTGTCTTGCAGGGCTTTGACTACACGGTCTTTTTCTTTATCAAAATTCGGTGTGTCCTCGTCATATTGTACGAAGAATAATGCACCGTTAGAGTTACCGCCAACACTTGCTGTCATGGCATTTGAAGAGCCAAGAGAATACTGAACTGTATTGACATGGTCACGTTTCATCAAATATTCTTCAGCTTTTTTCGTTTCATCAATTGCTTGCTCTCTCGTTTGTCCAGGTTCAGGTGTATATGTCACCATCGCCGTTTTCTCTGCTTCCTGTGGTAAGAAGCTGACACCGACAAGTGGTGCTAAGAATAAGCTTCCGACAAGCATAAGAATAGCAATTCCTGATGTGATCCATTTATGGTTGAGTGTCCAATTCAGTACACGTCTATAACCGCCAGCAAGCTTGCTTGGTTTATGTTCTTTTACCTTTTTCGCTGTGCCGTACAGGTTCTTTTTAAATAGAGTGTGTGCCATCATTGGAACAATTGTAATAGCGACAAGCAGTGAAGCAAGTAACGCAAACACAATCGTTAAGGCAAATGGGATGAATAGTTCACCAATCATTCCACCTACTAATGCTAACGGTAAGAATACCGCAATTGTCACAATCGTTGAAGACATGATTGGGATAAACATTTCTTTTGTGGCTTCTCTGACGAGTGCCTTGCCTTTTAACGGTTCATCCTTTAACGCCATTCGTCGATAGATATTTTCTATGACCACTATCGAGTCATCGACAACACGCCCGATGGCGACGGTCATGGCACCAAGTGTCATGATATTTAACGTGATATCCAGCTGATTTAATAGTAAAACAGCAATCAACAGAGATAACGGAATGGAGATGACCGAGATTAATGTTGATTTGATATCTCGCAGGAACAAGAGAATGATAATGATCGCAAAGATTGCTCCGATGATCGCCTTGTTCAGCATTGTGCTGACAGACTCTTTAATCGGCTCTGCTTGATCATATGTGGTGCTTACTTTGATTCCTTTGTTGTCTTTTTTGAATTTCTCAAGCTCTTTTGTCACTTCTTCTGCAACACTCACTGTGTTGGCATCAGAGCCTTTGACAATTTGCAGACCGATACTGTCTTTCCCATTCGTTCTAGAGATCGATTCTGCCTCTTTGACGACTTTAATATCTGCAATCTCAGACAGCTTGATCGTTGGTAGCTCTACAGATTGACTGCTTGCTGCACCTGTTTGCTGCTGTGCTGCTGCTTGCTGCTGACTTGCACTTCCCGCCTGCTGCTCGGCACCTTGTGCTCCTGCGCTGCTAGATGGTGCTCCCGCTCCAGCGCTTCCCGCACCGCCGCCTGCACTTGGTGTAACAGGAATTCGCATGTTTTTCAAATCTTTGACGCTTAAAATATTGCCGTCCACGACAACTGATTTTTGTTTGTTGCCAAATGTGTATAGACCTAATGGTACATTCACATCAGAGCCTTTGATCATGTTTTGGACAGTTTCTTCATCTAAACCGTATTCTTTTAGTTTCTTTTCTTTAAACGAAAATTCTACTTCTTTGATTTGCTGTCCTGAAGCTTCAACAGAAGAGACGCCGTCTAACCCTTGAAGTGAAGGAACGAGGTCATTTTCTACTTTTCGTGTAAGGTCTTGTAATGATTCTTTATCACCTGAGACACTAAGGGCTAGGATTGGAATCGCATTAATACTAAAGCGTGCGATTTTAGGTTTTTCTGCATTTTCAGGGAAATCGATATTGCTAATCGCATCTTCAATTTCCTTTTTTGCTTCATCCATGTCTTTGCTGTAATCGTACTCGATTTGAATGGATGATGCATTTTCAAAAGAATTAGAAGTGACCACGTTGACCCCATTGAGGTTTTGAATCGACTTTTCAATTGGATCTGTCACCTTATCTGATACTTCGTCCGGCGTTGCGCCAGGGTACGTTGTAGAAACCGTAATGACTGGAGTGTTGATATTCGGGATTGATTCTTGTTTCATATTCAATCCGGCATATAGACCAGCAACTGTTACGATAATCGTCATGAGCCATACAGCGAACTTATTCTTTAATACAAAATTGATGATCGAATTCATTATATCCTCCATTTTCCTTTATGTATTGACTGACTGGTCATTCTATATCATAATAAACGGTGATATACAATGCCGTCAACCATTTCACTTGCGTTTGACGTAACATTCTAAAGCTGAAGGGGCCTTATTTCATGAACGAAAAAAAAGAAAAAATCATTAAAGCAAGCATCCAATTGTTTGCGAAAAAGGGTTTTTCTTCTACGACCATTCAGGAAATTGCAGATGAATGCGGAATATCAAAAGGCGCATTTTATTTACATTTCAAATCAAAAGAACAGCTTTTCAACCGAGCGTTTGAATATTATATCGACACTTCGATGCAAACAATCGAAACGATTCGAAAAGAGAATCAGCATCTCGCGCCGAGAGAGATCTTTCAGAAACAAATTGCTGAACAGTTTCAGCATTTTGCTGAGAACAAAGATTTTATCATTCTGATCCTCAGCGAGAACATTATTCCGGAAAACCAACAAATTAAAAAGTATTCAAAAACCGTGAAAAAGCAAATGAATGATGAAATTCAAATTTCCATCTTGACCACTTATGGACAGAAAATCGAACCATATATAACTGACCTGTCAGTCATGATTCAAGGAATTATCCAATCGTATGTGCAGGTTCTGCTTTTACAGGATCAAATGCAATTATCATTTGATGAGCTCTCATCCTTTATACTCGAACGGTTTGATGATCTGGTTCAAGGATTGCTTCGCTCTCAGACGAAGCCGATTTTGAAGCAAACCATTTGGGACGATGAAGCGCCTAGTGCTGCTTCCCTTCAAGAGGAGCTTCGTTTGTTAAAGCTGGAGCATCTGCTTTCTGATGATACCGTTGTATCCATTGAAGTGATTGAAGAAGAGCTGGCAAAAGCTGAACCTCGTAAGCCAGTCATCCAAGGAATGCTGACGAATTTAGAAAAGTGTGAGGATCCTGCTGTTCTAAGAGCAGTGGAACAATTGAGGCTGTTTCTTCAGTAACATAACGTGCTGTTTTTTGATTTAGCTCACCTTTCCCCCTTCGAATGTGCACTTTCGCTTATGCTTCATTATAAGAAAAGTATCTCTAAATTGATATACGGCTGTGGTCCGAATCTATAGTAAGACCCTGTCATTTCAATCAAAAAAAACCGCCTTTTTCACCAGGCGGTTTTTTGCGTTTTAGCGTTTTTTGATTTCTTCAAGGAGAATCTTGTTCACCATCGGTGGGTTAGCTTGGCCCTTCGATGCTTTCATGATTTGTCCGACTAAGAAACCAATCGCGCGGTCTTTACCATTTTTAAAGTCTTCAATGGATTGCGGGTTGTTATCAAGTGCTTCTGTGACAAGTTTGAGCAGTGCACCTTCGTCAGAAATTTGGACAAGTCCTTTTTCTTTGACGATTGTTTCTGCATCTCCTCCATTTTCGATGAGCTCTTTGAATACCTTTTTCGCAATCTTAGAGGAAATCGTTCCTTTTTCAATAAGCTTGATCATACCAGCCAGCCCTTGCGGCGTTAGCTTTGTATCTTCCAGCTCTTTTTGAGCAGAGTTTAAGTATGCTGATACTTCACCCATGAGCCAGTTCGATGCTTGCTTCGCTTCTGCACCTTCTGAAATGGTCGCTTCAAAGAAATCAGACATTTCTTTCGTCAGCGTGAGTACCATTGCATCGTATGCAGGAAGGCCAAGCTCATCGATGTAGCGTTTGCGGCGCTCGTCTGGAAGCTCTGGGATGGATGCTCTTACGCGTTCTTTCCACTCGTCATCAATGTACAGCTCCACCAAATCCGGTTCTGGGAAGTAGCGGTAATCATCAGAGCCTTCTTTAACGCGCATAAGAATTGTCTTTTTAGACGCTTCGTCATAACGGCGTGTTTCCTGCTCGATCAAGCCGCCAGAAAGCAATACTTGCTCTTGACGCTTCTCTTCGAATTCAAGGCCTTTTTGTACGAAAGCAAATGAGTTCAAGTTTTTGAGCTCTGTCTTTGTACCAAACTCTTCACGGCCGATTGGGCGAAGAGAAATGTTGGCATCACAGCGAAGTGAGCCTTCTTCCATCTTACAGTCAGAAACGCCTGTATATTGAATAATGGATTTTAATTTTTCTAAGTAAGCATACGCTTCTTCTGGCGTGCGAATGTCTGGCTCAGATACGATTTCAACAAGTGGTGTTCCTTGACGGTTGAAATCGACGAGTGAGTAACCGTCGCCTGTGTGCGTTAGTTTCCCTGCATCCTCTTCCAAATGGAGACGCGTAATACCGATTCGTTTTGTTTTGCCTTCTACTTCAATTTCAATCCAGCCGTTTTCACCGATCGGTTTATCAAATTGAGAAATTTGATACGCCTTTGGGTTATCAGGATAGAAGTAGTTTTTACGGTCAAATTTAGTATCCGTTGCGATTTCACAGTTCAGCGCCATAGCCGCTTTCATCGCAAAGTTCACCGCTTCTTTGTTCAGTACAGGCAGTACGCCAGGATATCCAAGGTCGATGACACTTGTTTGCGTGTTGGCAGCTGCACCAAAAGGTGTCGGCGAGCTTGAGAAAATTTTCGATTGTGTTTTTAGCTCTACGTGGACTTCAAGTCCAATTACCGTTTCAAAGTTCATTCTGATTCACCCCTTACAGTTCAGGTTTTGCTTTATGATGATCTGTTGCTTGCTCAAAAGCGTGAGCCACGCGGTACACTGTTCCTTCGTCAAAGTGCTTGCCGATGATTTGCAGTCCTAACGGAAGGCCATTTGCAAATCCACAAGGCACACTGATTCCTGGAACGCCTGCAAGGTTAACAGGGATCGTTAAAATATCGTTTGCGTACATAGTCAATGGATCGCTTGTCTTTTCACCAATGTTAAATGCAGGAGTTGGCGTTGTCGGTCCTACAATGACATCATACTTTTCGAAAACATCTTCAAAGTCTTTTTTGATCAATGTACGGACTTTTTGCGCTTTTTTATAGTACGCATCGTAATATCCTGAGCTTAGCGCGAATGTACCAAGCATGATGCGGCGCTTCACTTCGTCTCCGAAGCCTTCAGAACGAGTATTTTTGTATAAATCAATCAGGTTGTCTGCATTATCTGTACGGTAGCCATAGCGGATACCGTCAAACCGTGCAAGGTTTGCAGATGCTTCTGAAGAAGACAGTAAGTAGTAAGTCGCAAGCGCATATTTAGAATGCGGTAGAGACACTTCTTCCCACGTCGCACCAAGTCCTTCTAATACTTTTAACGCTTGAAGAACAGACTCTTTTGCTTCCTCGCCAACGCCTTCGCCAAGATATTCTTTCGGCACAGCGATTTTCAGACCTTTGATGTCGCCAGTTAATGAAGAAAGAAAATCTGGTACATCGACATTTGCACTTGTTGCGTCCATTTGATCGACACCAGAAATCGCTTGAAGAACATAAGCGTTGTCCTCTACATTGCGTGTAATCGGACCAATTTGGTCTAATGATGAAGCAAATGCAATTAATCCGTATCTGGATACACGTCCATATGTCGGTTTAAGACCTACAACTCCGCAGAAAGATGCCGGCTGACGAATAGAACCGCCTGTATCTGATCCAAGTGAGAACGGTACTTCACCTGCTGCAACAGAAGCTGCTGATCCACCACTTGATCCGCCTGGAACGGTGTTTAAATTCCACGGGTTTTTCGTCGCTTTGAAGCCTGAGTTCTCCGTAGAAGATCCCATTGCGAATTCGTCCATATTTAATTTACCGATTGTGACTGCTTCTGCGTCTCTTAAGCGGTTCACAACGGTTGCATCATAAATTGGATCAAAGTTTTGCAGGATTTTACTTGAAGCTGTTGTACGCAAATCCTTTGTAACAATGTTATCTTTCACACCGATCGGCATACCGAACAATAGGCCAAGCTCGTCCTTTTCACCAACTGCCTCGTCCAATTCCTTTGCATACGCACGAGCTTTTTCTTCGTCCAGTGCAAGGAATGCTTGTACTTTCCCGTCTACTTCATTGATTCGTTTATAAGACTCGTCCACTAAATCAGAAACAGACAGTTCCTTTTTATGTAAAAGCTCTTTTAATTCAGAAATTTTGTGATCAAACAGTGACATGTCTCGGGCCTCCTTTAGTCCAAAATTGATGGCACACGAATATAGCCGTCTTTATGATCAGGCGCGTTTTTGACGACTGCCTCAATGGAAAGACCTTTATTCGGAACATCTTCTCTCATGACGTTTTTCATTTTTAATACGTGTGTAGTAGGTTCAACGTTTTCCGTATCTACCTCGTTTAACTGCTCTGCAAATGAAATGATGCTATCAAGCTGTTCTGTAAACATCTCAGCTTCTTCTTCTGTAATCGCAAGCCTTGCTAAATGCGCAACGTGCTTGACTTCTTCTATTGAAATTCTTGACATGCAGGTTCACCTCCAAAAATGATGCGTGATCGTGGTCATGATCATAAGTCATATACACTTTATCATATCAAATTTTACTGTTCTAAAGCAACTTTACGCAGGTGCGGTAAAAGGTCCGTTCTCTTGAAACGTCTTTATGATCAAATCGATAAAAGAAATATTCATCAGGTGACTTTTTATTTTTCAGAAAATTTTTACTTTTGATTATTTTTGTAATCGCTTACATATCGATTCTTATCATCGATCGGTACATTTTTTCTTCAAAATGAAGAGGTTTAGGCAGGTTGATCACTTGGGAATACTCTGTTAGGTTAAGTAACCATAGCAGTGAGCGGGACAGTCAAACAAAAAAGCTGCCATCGCACTTCTGTATATTTTGATTGAGGTGATGTCAAATTAATACGAAAAAGGTGAGAACACAAAATGAGTATTGAAGTTACAATTTCCTTATCTATTTATTTTATCGGGATGCTTGCCATTGGCTGGTATGCATTCAGGAAAACACATGATTTAAATGATTATATGCTTGGTGGACGCGGGCTTGGTCCATTCGTTACGGCCCTTTCAGCAGGTGCTGCGGATATGAGCGGATGGATGCTGATGGGTGTGCCAGGTGAAATGTATAAAACAGGTTTATCGACAGCCTGGCTTGCGATTGGTTTAATCGTTGGTGCTTACTTGAACTACCTCATTCTTGCACCTCGTTTACGTTCTTATACAGAAATTGCGGATGATGCAATTACGATTCCTGATTTCTTTGATAAACGATTCAAAGGATCATCTGCTTTATTAAAAGCTGTTTCAGCCGTCATCATTTTAATTTTCTTTACGCTGTATACATCGTCTGGGATGGTATCAGGCGGACGTTTATTTGAGTCAGCATTCGGTGCTCACTACATGTTTGGACTGATTTTAACATCAAGTATTGTCATTTTGTATACATTGTTCGGCGGATTTTTGGCAGTGAGCTTAACGGACTTTGTCCAAGGAGCTATCATGTTTTTAGCATTAGTGCTCGTGCCGATCGTTGCCTTTACACAATTAGGCGGACCTGTTGCTACATTCCAAGATATTCAACAGATTGATCCTAAATTGCTAGATATTTTTAGAGGAACGAGCGTCATTGGCATTATTTCCTTCCTCGCTTGGGGACTAGGTTACTTTGGACAGCCGCATATTATCGTGCGCTTTATGGCCATTACGTCTGTAAAAGATTTAAAACCAGCACGCCGAATCGGAATGAGCTGGATGATTATTTCAGTGATTGGATCACTGTCTGTCGGTTTAGTGGGTGTTGCCTATGTTCATGAAACGGGCATGAACCTTGCTGACCCTGAAACCATCTTTATCGTCTTTTCTAAAGTATTGTTCCATCCATATATCACTGGATTTTTACTTTCTGCGATTTTAGCTGCGATTATGAGTTCAATTTCGTCTCAGCTGCTTGTCACAGCAAGTGCAATGACAGAGGATTTATACAGAACGTTCTTTAGAAAAACAGCTTCAGACAAAGAGCTTGTCATGATTGGCCGGATGTCTGTACTCGTTGTCGCTGTGATTGCCTTATGCCTTTCACTTAACCCAAGTGACACCATTCTTGATCTTGTCGGTTATGCATGGGCAGGATTTGGTTCTTCATTCGGTCCAGTCATCTTGCTTTGCCTATACTGGAAACGAATGAATCATCATGGTGCCCTAGTTGGGATGATCGTTGGTGCAGTTGTGGTTCTGACATGGATTACGACAGGTCTCAACCATGCCACAGGTATTTATGAAATGATTCCAGGCTTTACGCTAAGTGGATTAGCTGCCATTATTGTCAGCTTATTGACAAGTAAGCCGTCAAAAGCATCAAAACAGCTATTTAACAAAATGGAAGATCATCTTGAGGAAGAAACAAAATAAAGAATTGAAGAGTCATCTGCCCTATGCGGATGACTCTCTTTTTAAATAAAATAAAAAGCTTTTCTTTCTTCAGAAACTGAATAAAATAAGAGTTGTGCAGCCATATGGGCTGTGAGAAGATCATATACATGTTGTGAAACGTACATGAAGTGAAAGGAGCGATACGCATGTTTTGGACAATTGAATGGGATACAGTCTTAAAATTAGCCGTGGCCACTTTAATCGGGCTGATTATCGGGCTTGAACGAGAGCTGAAGAAAAAGCCCCTCGGCTTAAAAACGTGTATTGTCATTGCTGTCAGCTCCTGCGTCTTAACCATCATCAGCATTGATGCAGCCTACAATTTCCCTCGAGTCTCTAAGCTTCAAATGGACCCACTCAGGTTACCGGCGCAAATTATATCTGGTGTTGGTTTTATTGGAGCAGGTGTGATTCTTCGAAAAAGCAATGATGTCATCTCAGGTCTCACGACTTCTGCGATGATCTGGGGAGCAGCAGGACTTGGGGTTGCAACCGGTGCAGGATTTTATAAAGAAGCCTTCCTCAGCCTTTTCTTTATTCTGATTAGTGTCGAATTCCTGCCATGGCTCTTCCAGCGGATCGGACCGATTCGCCTGCAGGAAAAAGAAATTCGCATCAGAATGTCTCTTTCTGACAGAAACCGCATGACCGATATTTTAAAAGAAATGAAAGCCCTCAATATCCGCATTCATTCTGTACGAATTGATGATTTAAAAGAAAAAGACTATCCAATCATGGAAGTACGCGTACGTGTGCATAAAGACCGCTATACAACCGATGTTTACTTTGATATTAAAGATCTAGAAGGCGTCGTTGGCGTGAAGTGTGATACGGTATAAAAGGTGATGAGACAAAAGTCTCGTCACCTTTTTTATGGGATAAGGGGTTGAACCATTTTGAATATTCAAATAAAATACAAATTATGAAATAAATGATAAAAGGAGATTTTTCATGGGCTCTATGGATCGTAAAACACGTATATTTCTTTTTAGCGGAATTCTAGCAGTACTCTTATTAGCTGTCCTTTTCACCGCACATTATGTCATTCCCGTATCAACGAATGCAGCAGACAAGAAACAAACGAAAACACCAAAAAATATTATTTTTATCGTTGGTGATGGAATGGGGATGCCCATGATCAAAGCCTACCGCACATTCAAGCAGGAAAAGCATGCTTCTTTAAAAGGAAAAACCGTCTGGGACCCTTATTTAGTCGGGATGCAGACCACACATCCAGATGATCCTCGAGATAATATTACTGACTCAGCTGCCGCAGCAACAGCCATGGCGACTGGAAAAAAGACATACAATGATGCCATCGCCGTCAATCATGAAAAACAACCTCTTAGAAGTGTCGTTGAAGCAGCGAAGGAAGCAAAAATGAGAACAGCTTTTGTTGTCTCATCTGACATCACCGATGCAACACCCGCCGCTTTTGGCACACATAACGTCTCCCGAAAAAATAAAGAACAAATTGCAGACCACTTTTTTGATGAGAAAATAGGCGGAGAACACAAAGTTGATATCCTTCTAGGTGGCGGAATGCAATATTTTGATCGAAAAGACCGTAATCTTGTTCAAGAATTTAAAAAGAGCGGGTATTCCATTCTGCGATCAAAAGATGATTTAACCTCTCAATCATCTTCGAAAATGCTCGGCTTATTCCAGGAGGACGAGCTGGATCGAGCCATCGACCGTCCGAAGCATGTGCCTAAGTTAAAAGACATGACGCAGGCAGCACTCACCCAATTGAATCAAGACAACCAGCATGGTTTTTTCATGCTACTTGAAGGCAGCACCATTGATTCTGCTGGACATGAAAATGATGTGGTGGGTGCAATGAGTGAGATGGAGGATTTTGAGAGAGCAGTTCAAACAGCCCTTCAGTTCGCGCAAAAAGATCAAGAAACACTTGTCGTTATCACGGCAGATCATGCGACTGGCGGTTTTTCGTTTGGCACAGATGGGATGACAAGTGAGACTGGCTACAAATGGGACCCAGTGCCCATCTTAGCTGCTAAGAAAACACCTGTTTACATGGCTAAGAAAATTGCAGGCGGCCAATCTGTACGTGGTGTCCTTCAGACCTATATTGATCTCTCTCTCTCAGAAGGCGAAATCTCACAGGTAGAAAAAGCAGCACAGTCAGGAAATGCCAGTACGATCCAACTCAGCATCCAACATATTTTCGATCAGCGTTCTTTCTCAGGCTGGACAACCTTTGCCCATACAGGTGAGGATGTCCCTGTCTATGCATATGGACCTGGTAAAGCAGCCTTTAAGGGCTGGATCGATAATACAAAGCAAGGAAAGAACCTGTTTCAAATCATTGAATCACCATCCATCTATCGTCCATAAAAGCAATCCCCGCCTCATCATATAGGCGGGGATGTTCATTTTAAGATTGACTTAACTTTGTAAAGTCAAACGTCGTAATAGGTGCTGCTTCTTCAATGTCGGACCGGAAGCCGGCGAGCATCGCCTTCTCTTCTTCTCCGATGTCAGCCAAATCAAATGCTTGGTGCAGCAAGCCATAGATCAGCATGTGACGTAAACGAAGGAAATCAGGAATGTAGGCAAGCCACTCATCCCCAAGTTCATTCTCTTCACGATAGCCTTTAAGGAACTGTTTCATAAAGTTTCCTGCAAAAGCAGCTTTGTCTTCGTATGGAATCACTGGGTACCATAAGACATTGTATAGCAAAATGCTAATGTCATTCATAAACCAGTTGTACCCAATATCATCGAAATCGAAGGTCGTAATTTTCCCTTGATCCCAGTGGAAGTTTCCGTGATGAAGATCCGCATGAACCAATCCGTACGTATCCTGATTTTTCGGAAGCTTTGCCAGCTTTTCCATCAACCGATCCGCTTGTTCAAAAACAAGCGTCTGATCTGCTGGCACATATTTACGCAGTTTAAGCTGCTCCTCTTCATCCCACTCTTGTCTTTTATAACGCGGGTCTGACAAATGATAGCTTTTTGTCAGTTTGTGCATTCGGCCTGTGTACTGTCCAAGGGCATAAAATAATTCATCGTTCCAGTCCGCCTCTTCGACTTTACGACCTGGTGCTTTTTCATAGACTCGAAGCAAGAAGGCGCCGCCCTGCCCATCGTCTACTTGCTCGATATCACGGCCATTTAATGAAGCAATTGGTTTCGCAACGGAAAGTCCACCCTTCGCTAAATGATGCAGCCATTCCATTTCACCTAAAATATAATCAGGTGATCTGCGGATGGTATGGGTAATTTTTAAAATGAAAGACTCTCCGTCTTTTTTTAGTTCATACACATAGTTTTCTGCATCTGCGATAAAGTGGATATCACTTCGCTTGACTCCGTATAAATGAGTAGCCTCATCTAAAATTTTTGATTCTTCATATATGGCTTTTACATCTTTATGCATGCTGATTCTCCCTCTTCATATATTTTGCTAATTCGCGAATGGTGTGTTTTTCAGCAAAATTCAAATCATCAACATACCAACCCTTCTTTTCAATCTCTACTTCCATTTTGACAGCAAGTAAAGAATTTCCTCCTAAATCGAAAAAGTCGTTGTCAATTCCTACTTTTTCCACATGAAGAATGTCACACCAAATGTCTAAAAGTAATGCCTCACGTTCATTGGTTGGCTGTGCATAAAGCCCTTGATCCTGCGTAATTTCTGTCGTTAATAATGAACGAAGACTTTCTTCATCATGAACCTGGAGGGCTTTTACATAACCGCTATGCAGCGTTTGATCTGTTTGAACCGTTTCCCATGTAAAACCTTTAGAAGCGAGATAACTTGCTGTCTCCATCTTGTGACCCTCTTTTTCTTCATTCGAATGCTGAGGAGGTGACAGGTGATCGACGATTTGAATGTGATCACTCAATGAACCGATTTCTCCCACTTGTATACGATACGTTTGCTGCCCCTCGATCTCCTGAATCTGGTGCTCTTCCATAAATGACTTGAATAGTTCATTACGTCCGGTTAATACAAACGTAAATTCAATGGAAGAAAGCTGGTGATGACGGCTGTATTCGGCGAGCCATGTCAGACATTTTTGCTCAATTCCTTTCCCTAGAGCACGACAGCTCAGCATCCATGCATCAATTTTCAAGGTGTCGTCTGCATGATGAGCCAAGATCGCTCCTACAATCCCTTCATGACTGAAGCGATCCGCTGCCTCAATGATCCAGCCCTGGACATGCTCATTTTCCATCCGCTCTCTCAGCTGCTGTTCATCAAAGTGCTGATCATTTAAGCGGAATTGGTTAATGCGGCTGCTCATTTGTGCCACACGTGCAAGGTGCTGCTCTCCCCACTCTGTTACACTCATGTGCAAGTTCAAATCTTGTAAAAATTGTTCCATTGACGGCGACTCTGCTTTCTCTTTTTGACGAGCTCTTTCAGCCTTGTAGCTCATGGTTCGCCCTCTATCCTCATCCGTAACATCATAACGGTCAAATGCCCAAGCATGCTCAGCAAATAATGGAATGGCTTTTTCATTGGCAGGTAAGAGCAGTGTCATCACTTCTGGCAGTTCTTCATTCATTCGTAAGCACTGAGCTGGATCATCATCTAAGAAAATAAACTGAGATAATGAAAGGTTCAGTGAATCTGCCATCTCTTTTAAATGTGAAGGTTTACTTTCCCAATTGATTCGCCAATCGACAATATCGTCTTTTTGTAAGACCATATCTGGGTGGTTTTCAAACACACGCCACACATCTTCTTCATTATTTCTGCTGCTTAGGACAAGCAGCATTCCCTCTTGTTGTTTTTGCTTTAAGAAGCGCTGAAGCATTTGATGTTCTGGCGTAATATCAATGCCTTCCACACCGTCTTCTGAAACAATACCTCTCCACAGCGTATGATCACAATCAATGGCGGCTACCTTAAATGGTGCACCTTGCCATGCTACAATCTCTCGCGCGACTTTTGTACCGATAGCTCCACAAAAGACTTCAGTGAATGGGAGATGCGCCGCTTGCTCTCCTTTTTCATCAAAGATATCCTCAATCTGATATTGCTGAGCAAGCTGACGACAGTCGATCAACTGAACACCGCCTATCTCGGATAACTGATCAATCCACTCTTGTTCCACGTCTTGCAACGTGTCCCTAAGAGCCGCACTTATCGGCAAAATACCAACAAAATATAGGTTATGTTTTGTTTTTGATTTCAGAACGTTTGCTAGTTCTTCTGCATGCTCTGAAGCCAGTTTTTTCTTTTCTTCCAGTGAGAGATGAGCTGGACCAGCGATATCCTCCAGACGAATGAGTAGAAGATTTGCGCCGTTTTTCTTCTTTGAGATAAGGCTGCGCTCATTTAACAGCTCCTGATACACCTGCCCATACGGTGCAAATTGAATATCGAGCTGCACATCAAACTGTTTGGTCCAATACTGAATGTAAGGAGCAACTAGATCTGCTGTAAATGTCGAGCTTACTGTAAGCACAAGTGGTTCTTTTTTCTCTGCACGGTCCCTTTTCTCTTTTGCTGCTCGTTCTTCTTCCTGTGAAAGCACAGCGAAATCCTTGAGCAATTGATCAGGTGTTTGAACAGCCTGTTCGACCAAGTGCTGGAAGTGCTTGACGAAAGTTTGCATCGTCTCATGTTTAAAAAGAGCAAGATTGTATTGAAGGACGCACTTTAACTCACCTGTTACCTCTCTGACAACATCCATTTTCATATCGAGTTTGGAAATCCCCTTTGCAAACTCATGCGTTTCAAAGGTCAGTCCATCAGCTTCAATTTTAATATTCGGATCGTATTCATTGTGATAGATAAGCATCGTATCAAAGAATGGATTGCGATGCGGCCTTGTTTTTGGATTCAAATGCTCGACCATTTGGTCAAACGGGTATTCTTGATGGTCGTATGCATCGAGCAGAACTTGTTTTGTCTGTACCAATTGTTCTATAAAGGATGCTTCTTGTGCCATGTCTAGTTTTATTGGCAGGAAGTTCGTAAACATCCCAATCGTATGCTCGATATCTGCATGACGTCTTCCAGCCACAAGTGAACCGACAATCAGTTCTTGCTGATCGGCATAGCGTGAGAGCAGCAGTCCATATAGCTGGAACAAAATGACGTTATTGGTCAGCTGATATCGTTCAGCCAGCTGTTCAATTTTCTCAACGATGTGCGGTTCAATATTAAATTTGATCGCTCTTCCTAAAAAAGATTGTTCCTTCCGTTCAAAATCATATGGCATTGTTAAAGTCGGAACATTTGAGCCCATTTGCTCCTTCCAATATTCCTGCTGCTTTTGAAACATCTCGCTGCGGAAATATTTGTCTTGCCACTCTGCATAATCTTTATATTGCACAGTCAGTTCCGGCAAGGTTTCCCCGCGATAGAGCTCAGTAAATTCTTTAATAAAGATGTTCATGCTCGCTCCATCAGCGACAATATTATGCATATCAACTAATAAAAGATGATCATCTTCCGCGATTTTCACAAAACGCACACGAATCAATGGTGCGGCCTTTAAGTCAAATGGACGAATGAAGTCATCGATTTGTGCTTCTAATTCTTGTTCCTCAGCCTCAGTCATTTCAACAGCAAATTGAAAATCATCATGGACGCGCTGAACAGGTTCTCCATCCTTTAATTCAAAAGTCGTTCGTAAGGTTTCATGACGATCAATCAATTGCTTAAAAGTCTGTTCAAAGCGCTCAACGTCGATTTCACCTTTACATCTCAGAGCCATTGGCATGTTATAAGAAGTCACTTGACCAATACGCTGATGAATGAGGAATGTTCGTCTTTGAGCGGCGGATAATGGGTACGAGTCTTTCTGTTCCACCGGTTCAATTTTGAAATATTGATTCTTCTCTGCCTTTTCAATGAATGCTTGGAGCTTCTCAATCGTCGGATTGTTGAACATATCTGTGAGCGTTAGTTCTACACCGAACTCTTTGTGAATTTGAGAAATAAGACCGGTCGCATTTAACGAATGTCCGCCAAGCTCAAAGAAATGATCGTCTCTTCCCACCTTTTCAATTCCTAAAATATCTTTCCACATCCGCTGTAATGTTGCTTCTATATCATTCGCTTCGGCGGCTTGATATTGATTGTTTTCTTCTATTTCCTGTCCCTTTTCCTTCGGCACTACCATTTGCACACCTGAAGACGAGGATAACGCGGCTGTATCTACCTTTTCAATCCAATATCTTTGTCGTTCAAACGGATAAGTTGGCAGGGATACTTTTTGATTAGATTTCTGTTTTCGTAATTTTGTCCAGTCAACTGGCACTCCTTGAAGCCAGATGTCACCCAATCTTCCCAGCAGGTAGCGGTCATCTGCTGCCTCTTCTTTCGGGTGACGCATCAATGGAATCGGCTGCTGATGGTGATCCTTTGAGACTTGGCGAATAAAGGCACTTAACGTATTTCCCGGCCCGACTTCAATAAAAATGGGATCAAGCTCCGTTAATAATGTCTCTGCTCCATCACGGAAACGAACTGCTTGCCGCAAGTGGTCAGCCCAGTATGCTGGATCCTGCACTGCTTCATGATCAATCCACGTACCTGTGACGTTAGAAATATACGGGATAGATGGTGCATTCAATTGATACTCAGCTACTTTTTCTTTGAATGATGGCAGGATGTCATCCATCATTTTAGAGTGGAAGGCATGAGAGGTGTGAAGCTTTCTGCACCCATGTCCAGCTGCCTCCAGCTTCTCAGCGAGTGCATCAATAGCTGCAGTCTCACCAGACACCACACATAACTCAGGTCCATTTACTGCCGCAAGTGAAAGGTCACCCGTCAAATATGACAGCACCTTCTGTTCACTCAAAGGTACGCTCAGCATAGAGCCTTTTGGAAGCTGGCTAATCAGCTGTCCGCGATAACACACGAGATCTACGGCATCTTCAACAGACAGTAAACCAGATACGGCAGCAGCAGTGTATTCTCCAATACTGTGACCGATCATCGCCTGCGGTTTGATGCCAAAATGCATCAGCAATTTAGCCAAAGCGTATTCCATACTAAACAGAAGCGGCTGTGTATATTCGGTTTGGTTAATCAATTGAGGATCATCACTTGCTTCTGTTGAGAATAAAATGCTGAATGGGTCAACTGAGACATGCTGTTTGAATTGATTCAAGCATTGATCCAGCGCTTCTTTAAAAACTGGATACTTGTCATAAAGCTGACGCCCCATGTCCACATACTGAGATCCTTGGCCTGGGAAAAGAAAGACGATTGGCCGGCTCGATGTTTGAGAGCTGGCCGTCTTGACCACCTCTTTTGACCTTTGATTCAGCGCCTGTAACATGTCAGCTGTATCACTTCCAAGAATGACACGTTTATGCGGGAAATGATGGCGTCCTGTTTGCAGCGTATAGGCGACATCGCTTAAACGGACATGCTGCTGATGCTGCAGTAAATAGTCAGCAAGACGATCCGTCATTTTTTCAAGGGCTGCTGGTGTTTTCGCAGATAATAAAAGAAGTTCACTATCTTCTGTGCGATCTGCTGCGACACGTGCAATAGGTGCTTCTTCTAAAATGACATGAGCGTTTGTTCCACCAATCCCAAATGAGCTTACACCTGCCCTGCGAGGAGATGCCTGCTCGCTCCATGGCGTCAAGTCTGTATTTACAACGAAAGGCGAATCATCAAATTCAATTTTCTCATTCGGTGTTTCAAAATGAATCGTCGGCGGAATCACTTGATGCTTTAAGCTTAATACGGTTTTAATAAAACCGGCGACACCTGACGCATCATTCAAATGACCAACATTTGATTTGACAGAACCAATGCGGCAAAAGCCTTTTTTATCTGTATCAAACGCTTGCTTGAGTGCTTCAATTTCAATCGGATCTCCAAGTGTTGTTCCGGTTCCATGTGCTTCAATATAAGAAATGGATTCAGGTTCAACCTCGGCCATTCGAAGTGCTGTCTTAATAGCTGATACTTGGCCTTTCGTACTCGGTGCTGTATACCCTACTTTTCTATTTCCATCATTATTAATAGAAGATCCTTTAATGACAGCATAAATGTGATCGCCGTCCTCAATTGCATCCTCTAAATTTTTTAAAATAACTGCTCCTGCACCATCTCCAAAAACGGTTCCATCTGCTTTATTATCAAAGACGCGGCAGTGTCCGTCGGATGAATGAATCATGCCTTCTTGATAAAGATAGCCCGATTTTTGCGGCAGGCGAATGGACACACCACCTGCAACCGCCATATGACAGTCTCCGCTTAATAAAGCCTGAACAGCTAAATGAATCGACACCATTGAGGTCGAGCAGGCGGTTTGCACCACCATACTCGGTCCTTTTAGATTTAATTTATAAGAAATCATCGTTGCCAAATAGTCACGCATATTTAGAACAGCAGCTTCCAGCGTTTTTGAATCCTCACCTTGAGCAGCCCCTTGAAGTGCTCTCATGACCCACTCTGTATTGATTCCTGCACCTGTATAAAGGCCGATTTGGCCTTTATATTCAAACGGATCATACCCAGCATCTTCAAGCGCCGTCCAAACACATTCATGAAACAGTCTGAACTGCGGATCCATCATGGCTGCTTCCTTTGGAGTATAATCAAAGAAATCCGCATCAAATAAATCGACATCGTCAAGCATCCCTTTTGCTTTGACAAAACGAGGGTTTTTCAATAAGGCTTCATCTGTACCTTCACGTCGTAATTCTTCCTCTGTAAAAAAGGAGATTGTTTCTTTTCCTTTTTTCAGATTCTCCCAGTATTCATCTACGTTTTTGGCACCTGGAAAACGACCTGCAAGACCGATAACAGCAATTTCTGCGCCATGATAGTGATTCGTTGTATCATTCATTCTCGATTCCGCCTCTCAATCTTTTATTCCGTTGCTGTTTAAAACGAGCTCTTCGATCACCTGATGTGACGACGGCTAGTTCTTCTTCCATCGTATCTTCCTTCGATTCCTCAGAAGGCTGGATATATTTTGCAAGCTCAGCGACAGATGGATACGTAAACAATGTCACCACCGCTTCATTTGTTTGAAGTGCTTGATTTAACCGATTGGTGACTTGAACAATATCCAGCGAGCTTGCGCCTAAATCAAAGAAGTTGTCGTGAATGCCCACTTGCTCCATCCCCATAAAATCCTGCCACACTTGACAGATCACTTTTTCAGTTTCATTTCGAGGAGCCACATATGGATTGCCCAGCTCTGGTCTTTCGTGCTTAGACACTTCATATGAATCCGCACTCGCTGCAGCCTTCGATTCTAGTGACAGCCATTGATCTATCCGTTCTTCAAGATTTCCTGTGGACACGAGCATGTGGCGATTCTGCCGGGTAGACAGAACATATTGGAACAGCTCAGCACCCTCTTCTGGTAAAATCGCAAGCTCATTAATCGATTCACCAATTGTGGATTCTAGCTCACCCCAGAAATTCCACGCATCCCAGTTCACACACAACCACGGGGTTTGACTATTTTGATTGAGTCTAGCTGCAAATGCGTCCATATATAAGTTAGCTGCTGAGTAAGCAGAGAATCCTAAGCCCCCGAGCAGTGCACTAATGGATGAAAAGAGGAGACAAAAGTCCGCTTGTTCTTGCTCCAGCAACTGCTCTAGCACATCGAGCCCTTTCACTTTTGATTGGAATTGATCCTCTCCCTGCGCCAATGTAGATGGAATATCTTTAATTGCTCGGAAGGATGTACTTCCTGGTAATCCTGCTGCATGGAACACACCATGAACGCCGCCATGCTTTTTGCGAATGATCTCAAAAACACGTTCCATCTGCTCAAGATCTCCTGCATTCGCCTGCACTGCTTCTACTGTTGCACCTAATCGTTCGAGCTCGAGTACCTTCTCAATTCTCGTGCACTGCGCTTCATCGGCATTCTCTTGTTGAACATATGACGCCCATTCATCTCTTGGCGGCAATGCCGTTCTTCCTGTTAAGTAAAGATGAACATTTCCTTCTTTCGCCAGCATCTTTGATAGAACAAACCCAATGCCGCCCAAACCGCCCGTGATGAGATACACACCATTTGGCCTGATCAGTTTCGGAAGTCCATCTTCTTTTTGCAGTGGCAAACGTTTGTAGCTCTGCACCCAGCGTTGACGATTGCGATACGCTACAAGCTGGTCTTTTCCAGGCTGCATAATTTCCTGCCCAATGAGATCGACAAGTTCCTGTTCTTTCCAAGTCATAACATCCGGCACATCCTCCACATCGATATTCCAGCATTTAATGTGATGATATTCCTGTGAAATGACTTTAACCGGCCCAAGCATTGCGCTTTTCTCTGCACATATCGTCTCATTCCCTGTAACTGGCTGAATTCCGCTAGTGACAGTAAACAAACGGCAATCTCGAATATTTTTTTGTGCAGCAATAGCTTGAGATAAGAAAATTAAGCTGTAATAGCCCTTTTCAATGTGCGTCTGAAATGCGGCTTGGCGATTCATGCCGTCCTCTTCTTTCGCAGATTCCCATAAATGCAGAATCCGATTGATATTGATACCTCTATTAGACAATGAATCTAGCATGTTTCTGTAGTGCTGGCCTTCTGCCGGATTGATCGTAAACGCCTGCTCCAGCTCTTGATAAGCCTCACCTTTTGTGACAGAAATGACCTTGATTCCTTGTTGTTTGAATGATTGTACAAACAGTTCATGAAAGGCATCCTGTTCCTCGAAAATGAGCCACGTTTGCTCTTCTGGTTCTTTTTCGAAAACTGGTTTTAGAGGCTGCTGCTCCCATGAAGGCAGATAAAACCATTCTTCCATCTCTTTTTTCTTCGTTTCCTTAGGAACGGATAGCTGCGGAGAAGCGGTCTTTCCTGCTTCAATCCAATATCGTTTTCGTTCGAATGGATATGTCGGAAGCGATACAAGCTGACGTTCCTCTTGAGTTGGACGCGGCTGCGTTTTGACCTCGTAGCCGCCTGCCCATAGCTCTCCTATTCTTTTTAAGAAATACGCATGGTCATCCGCTTGTTCCCTTGCATGCCTCACCATATTTAGGACATCATGATGAGACTCTTTGTTTTCATGACGTTTCGCTAATGCCGCCAGGGTGTTTCCAGGTCCAACTTCAATGAGAGCTCGTACTTCATCGGTTAACAGCTGTGACAAACCTTCATGAAAACGAACGGTTCCACGCAGATGGTTGGTCCAATAAGATGCTGTCATCACCTCTTCACTTGCCGCCCAGGTACCTGTCACATTTGATATGAACGGGATCGTCGGCTCATGCAGTTCTACTTTCTCTACGAATTGTTGAAACGCCTCAAGCATCGGCTCCATCATATAGGAATGGAAAGCATGAGAAGTATGGAGCTGTCTTGTTACAATTCCTTTGTCCTGTAGTTTCTTTTCAAAAGCGGTGATATGCTCTTCTTTGCCAGAAACGACACAAAGGTCTTTTGCATTGACAGCAGCAATCGAAAGCGATTCATCGATTATCGAGTTCAGCTCCGCCTCGGGTAATTGCACACTAAGCATGGCGCCTTTTTCCATTCCTTGCATCAATCTGCCTCTTGCCATTACGAGTGTTAATGCAGACTCCAGAGAAAAGACCCCCGACAAGCAAGCGGCAACATATTCGCCGATACTGTGCCCAATCATTGATTCTGGCTCAACACCGCTATGCTGTAGTAATTTTGCTAATGCATACTCAAATATAAAGAGAAGCGGCTGAGCATTTGACGTTTTTGTGATGTCTTCGTTCGTTTCATCCTCTGGAAAAACAATGCCCTTTAAATCAACTTTCTCCGTCTCCAATACATATTTGAAGCATCTATCTACTTCCCATTTGAACACAGGTTCTGCATCGTATAATTCGCGCATCATGCCAGCATATTGAGCACCTTGTCCTGAAAACATAAAGGTAGCTTTACGCCATTTTTTGCTTCGGAACACACTGGTTTCAAGCTGCTCCTGCTGCAGCCATTCATCAGCAGAAGCGAGTACAATGGCTTTTCGGTATGGAAATTGTTTTCTGCCATAGCGCAATGTATAAGCAATATCTTCAAGCGAAACTTGAGGATGCTGTATCACGTACTGCTTTAATTGATCTGTCATTTTCACTAAAGCGGTATCCGTTTTTGCAGATAAAACAAGCAGCTGCTTTTGCTTAGAAGCTGGCTTTTGTTTCACCTGTATGCCTTCTTCTATGATCATATGGGCATTCGTGCCGCCGATACCGAAAGAACTAACCCCTGCTCTTCTCGGCTTATCTGATTCCTTCCAATACAGCGCCTTTTGATTCACATAAAACGGTGTATCTTTGAAAGGAATCTCCTGATTGGGTGATTCATAATGAATGGTTGGCGGGATCGTTTTGTGCTGGATAGCCAAAATGGCTTTAAACAGACCTGCAATCCCTGCCGCACTATTTAAATGTCCGACATTACTTTTAACTGAACCGATTGGTATTGTCAGAGGCTCTGTTCCTTTGAACACTTGGCTAAGGGCGGATACTTCAATTGGATCTCCCATTTTTGTCCCCGTACCATGTGCTTCTAAATAACCAATAGACGCGGGATCTATACCTGATTTTTCATACGTTTCTTTTAATACCTCTGCCTGTCCTTCCACACTCGGAGCGGTAAAACCAGCTTTTCGGCTGCCATCATTGTTCACACCAACTCCTTTGATGACCGCATGAATCAGGTTGCCATCTCTTATCGCATCTTCATAACGTTTTAACAGAACGATCCCCGCTCCATCTCCGAAAATGGTTCCGCTCGCCTCTTGGTCAAACGGACGGCAATGGCCATCTTTTGATTGAATCATTCCATCTTGATAGATATAGCCGATATTTTCTGGAGAACTGACCGTCACACCTCCAGCCAGCGCTGCATCACATTCTTGATTCAATAATGCTTGACAGGCCATGCCAATATTGACAAGTGAGGTCGAACAAGCTGTCTGCATCGTCACACTAGGCCCGTGTAAATTCAATTTATAAGAAAGCTGCGTACTAAAGAACTCACGATCATTTAACAGCATTGCGCTGAATTGCTCGGTTGCTTCCATTTGATGGGCAAAGCGTGTCAGCCATTCATGATTTGGGCTTGTTCCTGTATAAACCCCAATTTTCCCTGCCATTCTTTCAGGGTCACAGCCAGCATCCTCCAGCGCCTCCCAAGCACATTCATGCAAGAGCCTGAATTGTGGATCCATTAGCTCCGCCTCTCTAGCAGAATAGTTGAAGAAATCTGCATCAAAGCCTTCGATCTCTTGTAAACGTCCTTTTGCTCCAATGAAATTCGGATGCTGATAGACTGACGCATCCAGTCCTGCTTTCTTGAGTTCTTCTTCTGTGAAAAAGTGAATCATTTCTTCGCCATTCACAAGACGCTGCCAAAAGTCTTCTAGCGATGAAGCCCCTGGGAATCTTCCTGCCATTCCGACAATCGCAATATCTGGATTTTCCTGTGATGTGTTTCTTTCTGGGAAAGAAGCTGGTGTTTGCTCACGTTCCGTCTGTTCTTTAAATAAATATTCAGAAAGACTTGCCACTGTAGCAAATCGATACAATTGAACAGTGTCAATTTGTTGGTCCATTCGCTCAGAGATTTTTGCTGCAAGCTGAGATATATCAAGTGATGTCGCACCAAATTCAAAAAATGGCGATTCATCATCCATTTGATCAAACCCAAAATGAGTTTGAACAATGGCGTGAATATCTTTTTGTAAAGAGGCGAGCGAAGGAAAATCACGCTTCACAGCCTTCGGCTTTTGTGGTTCAGTTGCTGCCACCGTTTTTGTTTGTACAGAGAAATCTGTTTTATGAAATGGATAGCCTGGAAGCGGAATGCGCTGCCTATTCTTCTCCTCAGTTAAAGGAAAAGCTAAGTCGACCCCCATTTCCCAAAGAACACCTGCAACTTGAAGCAGGTCGCCATCAAGTGGTTCAGTTGTTTTTTCTACTCCTTTTTCAACCACAATCCCTTGTTTCTTTGAAAGATCAATCATCAAGGCGGTTGATTCTTGTTTGAACAAAGGCGATTTTACAGGCTGCTCTATATCAAGGAAACGCTTTGCAGACGTTGGGTCGAAAGTAGCTAGTTCCTCCCCTGTCTGCGCAATGTAAACAGGCTGTTGGAGGGTCTTTTGAGGCAATGCAGCCAGCTTTTGATTAATCATCTGGTTGTCATGAAGGCGGTATACAATAGACGCCGCCTCTGTTAGCTCAAGCCCACCTGCTGCACATAAAGCTGTCCACACCCCGCTGCCCTCTCCAATCCATCCGTCTGGTTCAATCCCGATTGATCTTAGCTGGCTGGTAAAAGCCGATGTCATGATCAGCATAGCCACTTCTGCGTGACCGTTTTGTTTGAAATGGAACAGCTCGTCTTTTTTAATAGGTATCACGGATTGGATGAGGCTCATTAAACGATCCACTTCTGTTTTAAATGAAAGATCTTTTTCATACAGCTTGATGTAACCACGTAATCCTGCTTCATGAAAACCAGTCAGCCTCATGCTTATCCGTTTATAAAGAAGACTTTCTCTGCCTGATGTCTCTTCGTTTAGCACTTGCAACTGTTCTAATAATTCATCACGTGTTGAACAGACAAGCGTTTTTCGATATTTAAAGGCTTTTCTTCCACTTTGTAAGGTATAAGCTGCTTGACCAAGTGAGAGTTCATGAAGTGAGGAGACATAATCCTTCAAGTTTTTTGTCATGTTCTTCAAATCATGCATTGATCTTGCTGACAGCACGATTAATTCTTTGGACGAGGCTGTGTTGTTTGCTTTTCTCAGCTTCGCCTCTTCTAAGATGACATGGGCATTTGCTCCCCCTATACCAAAGGCACTGACTCCAGCTCTCCTTGGCAAATGAGACGTCTTCCACTCCTCTTTATCTGTTCCAACATAAAATGGTGTTTGATCAAATGGAATACGGTGATTTGGCTTCTCAAAGTGCGGCATTGGAGCAAATTGACGATGATGCAGCATCATGACTGTTTTGATAAATCCAGCTACGCCGCTGGCGGCATCTAGATGCCCAATATTGGCTTTGACTGATCCAATTCGGCAAAAGCCTTCTTGATCTGTTTGAAATGCACGAGTAAGTGCCTCAATCTCAATCGGATCTCCAACAGGCGTACCTGTTCCATGTGCTTCGATGTATGAAATTGTCTCTGGTTCTGTCTCAGCCATTTCTAATGCAGATTCAATGACACTCGCCTGTCCACTGACACTCGGGGCTGTATAGCCGACTTTATTGCTTCCATCATTATTCGTTGCAGATCCTTTTACAACGGCATAAATAAAATCCCCGTCTTCTATCGCATCTTTTAAGCGTTTTAGTGCAACAACGCCTGCACCTTCACCAAAAATGGTCCCTTTTGCTTTTTCATCAAACGGACGGCAATGGCCATCAGGGGAATAAATCATTCCTTCTTGGTATTGATATCCTGTGATCTGCGGCTGATGGAGTGTGACGCCACCCGCTAGTGCAAGGTCGCATTCGCCGCCGATTAATCCTTGGCAAGCCATATGGATAGCAACAAGCGACGTGGAGCAAGCCGTTTGCACCGATACGCTTGGACCTTTTAGATTTAATTTATAGGCAACCCGGGAAGCGAAGGACGGGTCATTGAGATGCATGATTTGAAACACATCTTCATTCTTTTCAAGAGATGACATATGCTGCCCCATCCACGATAAATTGCTAGATGCCCCGGCATAAAGACCAATTAATCCTTCGTATTGCTCAGGCTCATAGCCAGCGTCCTCTAGCGCATGCCATGTGCATTCGTGCATCAATCGAATTTGCGGGTCCATAATGGATGCCTCTCGCGGAGAGTAGCCAAAAAAGTCTGCATCAAAAGATGATGCATTTTCTAAATATGGCTTCGCCTTCACATAATCAGAACGTTTTAAAAGCGTCTCATCTACACCCGCTGCCTTTAATTCTTCATCAGTGAAAAACGTAACGGATTCTTTCCCTTGCGATATATTTTCCCAAAACGTTTGGACATTCGGTGCTCCGGGAAACGTACCTGCTAATCCTACGACTGCAATTTCAAGTCCAGATTCGATCCATTGCTCTTGATCAGACATACGCTGCATTTCTCCCATCTATTTTCGTTTTAATCTCTGTTTACGTCGATTTTTTCCTTCTGTCATCGCCTGTTTACGGAGATTAGTTGATTCAGTGACAGCTTGCTTTTCTTCCTTTACTCCATGAATCTTCTTTAGTTCTGCAGCCAATGACGCGATGGTCGGATGGCTATACATCATAACGACCGGAACCTCTATGCCGTAAATTGATTTGATTTGACCGCTCATTTGCAGTAAATCAAGGGATGTCGCACCCATTTCAAAGAAATTCTCATTCACATCCGGCTCATGAGAAAAAAAGGAGCTGAGTACATCACACAATGATGCTTCTAGACGATCATCAATGACCTGAGATATCTCTTGAGACGGCTCTTCTTCTTGTTTCAGAGGTGTTAAGCGATGTTTCATTCTCTCACCCATATCTTGAACGGATACAAGAATTTGTGGATAATCTAGACGCAACACTTCCTGGACGGCCCTTATTCCTTGTTCTGGTGAAATTCCAGCCTGTTCCTCGATCGCCATCATGTCATTGACTTTGGCCGCTAATGCCGAGTCGTGTGCCATGCCGACTTTCTCCCACCGATCCCAATTTAAAGAAATAACCGGCTTCCCTTCCTGCCTTTTGGCATGAGCAAAGCTGTCCATAAAAGCATTTGAAGCTGCATAAGCCACTTGTCCAGCCGCTCCAAGAAAGGAAACAAGAGAGGAACAAAGTAAAAAGAAGTCGAGCGCTTCATCCTTGAGTGCTTCATTCAGCACATAGGTCCCATTGATTTTTGCCTGACACATACGAATTTCATCGTCTGCTGTTCTTGCTTGAATGATTTTCCCATCTGCCTCTCCTGCCGCATGAATGACACCATGCAAATGACCAAATGCCGTATGAGCCAGCTCAATCGCTTTCTGCACAGCATCTTTATCTGACACATCACCGTGTACAGCTTGTACATCAGCCCCTAACTCTTCAAGAGTCATCAGCTTTTTCACGATCTCAGCTTCTTTCCCATTTGCATCACGCAGCTCATGCCAGGCAGCGCGTTCACGTATTTGTGAACGGCTCATGATCACAAGTTTTGCTTGATACGCTTCTGCTAAATGTTGAGCTAGTGTGAAGCCAATACCGCCCATACCACCAGTGATGAGATAAACACCATGAGACCTGAAAGGCTGCTTGGACGATTCCCCTTTTCTTAAAGGTGTTCTTGAAGCTTTTCGAATCCATCTGCTGTTCACGCGATACGCTACGACTGCTTCTTGATCGTGCATTGCAATCTCATATGAAAGGAACAGCGGCCAATTCGCCTTTGTATCCTGACATACATCAATATGCTGACACACAATATGCTGATATTCTTGTGGAATCGTCAAAGCTAGCCCTGTAAATGTTGCTTGAAGTGGATTGACCTTCTCCATGCCGATTACATCATGTGCTTGGCTTGTCACGAGGTGAAGACGTATGGTTGTGTTATGGTACCGGCTGATCAGTCTGACGAGATCGAGCACAGATAAGTAGTTTGGCTGATCATCGGTATCTTTCGTCAGTTCATCATGCATCCAGATGATCTCTTCAGGTATAAATCCAGATTGCTGCAGTTCAGCCATGACCCACTCT
>NZ_LKCP01000014.1:0-2364 GCF_001518755.1 Bacillus sp. AM 13(2015)
CGCAGTTTGGTCATTGATAGTAAGGCGTAAATGAGTTCAGCTATTGAGTTGGACTCATTTTTTACATGTGATAATAAAAAGTGGTTCGTCCTGCAAATATTTAAATCACCATTTAAATGGAATTTTGATATAATTTAAGGAAATTAGATCCAAAAGGAGAGGGTTGTTTGAGCGAAACAGCAAAAACATTCATGCTGAAAAGCATTCACTACGTGACTCTTGTTGGTTTATTTATATTGATCATTCCAGCTGGAATCAACCCAGTATTTTTTTACATTGGGATTATTCTATTTGGCATTCACCTTTTTGTAAACGTTATAGACAGTTCTTTAAGCAAAGTCAAAATATCGATAGCATTGATTATTAGTTTTACGCTCATATTACTTGGCCTTTTTAAAATATTTTTTTGAAAAGATTTTCATTCGTTCAGTAGCCCTTTTGATAAAGGGCTTTTTTTGTTAGGATAGAAAAAATGCGTGTAGGAAGGATCTGATGGAATGAAGGGGCTTCGGCGATTACAAAAGGGCGATAAGATCGGTATTTTTTCACCTTCCAGTCCTGCATCAGCGACCTCGCCTCTTAGGTATCAGCGGGCGAAGAAGTGGCTTGAGCAAAAAGGATTCATTGTGATCCCAGGATCATTAACAGGGAAAGAGGATCACTACCGTTCCGGTACAATTCAAGAACGAGCTGATGAGCTGAATGAGCTGATGGCTAAAGAGGACTTGGCGTGCATCATGTCAATGATTGGCGGTACGAATTCAAATAGTTTGCTGCCTTATCTTGATTTTGAGCTGCTGAATCAACATCCGAAAATCATGATCGGTTATTCAGATGCGACAGCGATTCTACTAGCGGCGTACGAAAAAACGGGCCTGCCTGTTTTCTACGGGCCTGCGCTTGTTCCTTCTTTTGGCGAGTTTGAACCGTTTGTCGATTATACATATCAGTCATTTGAGGACATCTTGATGTTTCCTCAAAGCATTCCTTATCAGATTGAAAAACCGCCTTTTTGGACAGATGAACGAATCAATTGGGAAGAAAAGACGCGTGACAAAAAGCAGCGTCCGAATGATTGGCTGTGCGTCATAGAGGGACAGGCAGAAGGCAGATTGATCGGCGGGAACCTGAATGCGATGTACGGCATTTGGGGAAGTGAGTTCATGCCAGCCATCCAAAACGGAGACATCCTCCTCATTGAAGATTGCATGAAAACCGCTTCTGTTGTAGAAAAGAACTTCTCTTTATTGAAAGTAAATGGAGTGTTTGAACGGGTGTCAGGGATTCTTTTAGGAAAACATGAGCTGTTTGATGATGAAGGGACGGGCAAAGAGCCTTACGAGATTTTGCTTGAGGTGCTCGGAGAGACGAAGAGACCACTCATCGCTGATTTTGACTGTGCCCATACGCACCCAATGCTTACGATGCCAATTGGGGCACAAGTGAAAATAGATGCAGCTTCTAAACAAGTTTGGTTAACAGAAGATTGGATATAAGAAAAAGAGCAGCCCGAGGCTGCTCTTTTTTATGAAACCTTTTCTTTCTCAAACGGCTGAAGAAGATCTTGCGCTTTTTTCCCTTCAACCACAATTAAGTAATCAGATTCTAAATGAGTGAGCCTGAAGGTTTCAAGCTCTACGATGTTCTTAATGCTGCACATTGTTTTTTTAGAATACACATATATACGATGCTGAGCCTGCTGGCACTTTTCATAAAGAGAAATAAGCTTATGTAAATTCAACGCTTTTGCAGCGATTCGGATTGAATAGATTTGAGACATCTTCATATCCTCCTGTTAATTACTTTTTCACAATAGCTTTGTTACCCCCATTTGCACAAAGGTAAACCTTTCTCTATGATTTCCATTCAATGGTTCCTCCGCCCGTCCGCTTATTGCCCCTAATCGCAGACAGCTCTTCGACTAGACGGAGCAGAGCCTGATCCTTTAATTTTGCTTCAATCATAAAATCTACATCACGGCCATACGGTTTTAATGCTTGAAAAAGCGGTAAGACAAAGTCCATATCTACACCATCTGCATGACTGCGTATGGCTTTTTCTGATTTAGGTGAAGACAAGTGGATTTTGGGCGGAATGCCAGTCTTTGTCCAAGTGTCGAACATTCTTGGAAGGATGTCATCGAGTGCGGCATCGTCATCTTTATTTGCCACGTGATGATGGTAATCAAAAACAAACGGAATGTCATGCTTTTCACATACACCAAGCGTTTCGAGCGACGTATATGTTTTGTCATCGTTCTCAAGTGTCATTCTCTTTGATTATGAGCCGGAAGTTGTTTTAATATTTTCATCAAAGCGTTGAAGAGCCGATTCTTTATCGCCGTAMTAAGCCCCGCCTACATGA
>NZ_LKCP01000015.1:0-1657 GCF_001518755.1 Bacillus sp. AM 13(2015)
CACTTGTGTAGTCGTACAATTGTTTAGAATAGCAATATTCTAAAGCAGCAGGAACATTTTTAGAATTAATGCCTTCTTTAAAATAATTTAAAATGAGTTCAATTTCGTTCTCTTTGTCAATGTAATTAATGATCTTATGAACTATCCAGAACGAGACATCCTTACCATTTAAAAATTTGCTTAAATAACTACTGCTTATGCCCAGCTTTGTTGCAACTTGTTTTTGACTTTCTTTAGACATTTCTATTGAGTTTCTTAAATGTGTCCGTAAGTCTTTCGCGATTGTACTTGTCATATATGATCACCTTACCATTGTTAAATTTATCATGAAGTACAAAAAAATGTTGTCGTAAATTGTCGTAGAAGTATGAATTTTTGCTCTAATAAATAAGTTAATTCAATTATAATCCTATTGTGTAACTTATTAACATACGACTTTCGGAGTTATTTAGATTAAAGGTTTAATTTGCAAAAGGTTTGCTTAGCATTCGAAATATGATTTCGAACAGTCTTTTCGCTAATAAAAAGCTCGCTTGCAATTTCTTTTGTTGTTTTATCTTGGACGAGCAATTCGAATACTTCTCTTTCTCTTTTGGTTAATAGCGGCTTGGATTGAAACTCTTTCTCCTTCAAGTATTGTAACCCTCCTTGCTAAGGTGAGAGCTCTAGTCTCTATAGAATGGGATTCTGTATAGTCGAGATATCATATGCCGGGTACCTGAGGTAGGTGACGTTAAAATCAAGAAATCCCGCATATCAGCGTCCAATTTACTGCGCTTTCAGCCACGCAAAAAAGGACGAGTCTCCTCACCGAGACATCGTCCTTTTTTACGTGGTATTTAAAAGATTGTAATGGCGCCTGTTAACAATGCAATAAGTGTTGTAAAAAGGGCAGTTAACACGGTCCATAGGAGTGCGTATTTTTGCAAATCACCAATATCTTTGTTCAGCATACCAACAAGCAGCAGCGTTGAAGCCACAAGTGGGCTCAGTAAGTGGACAGGCTGTCCTATGATAGAAGCACGTGCAATCTCCACCGGATCAATCCCGTAAGCTGCGCCGGCTTCAGCCAAGATCGGCAGCACCCCGAAATAGTAAGCATCATTTGAAAGAATAAATGTAAATGGCATACTCGTCAAAGCAACAATCAGCGGGAAAAATGAGCTGTAGGAATCAGGAATCATGTAAATGACCAAATTGGCAATGGCCTCAACCATCTTTGTTCCTGAGAAGATCCCTGTGAAAATTCCTGCTGCAAATACAAGTGTGATAACCGTTAATGCATTTCCTGCATGCGATAAAATTCGCTCGCGCTGATCTTCAACCTTTGGATAGTTAATCATAAGAGCAATGACAAATCCAATTAAGAAGAGTACAGGAATTGGGATGATATCCAGGACTAGTGTGACCATGACAGCAATTGTAAGGAAGAAGTTAATCCAAATCAGATTCGGCCTTTTGATATCGGCTACTCCATCCTCAATTGACGCAGCCAATTCTGGAGAAATGGACGGCTCTTCTTTGTACTGAATTTCTGCAACCCCAATTCGTTTTCTTTCTTTTTTTCCAAGTACGTAAGCAGTAAAAAGTATAAAAAGACCGCCTCCAACCATCGTTGGGAGTAATGGAATGAAAAATTCGCCTGCATCTAATCCAA